>CAZAMY010000089.1:0-8263 GCA_964485995.1 uncultured Sediminispirochaeta sp. | reverse complement strand
CCGCCCTTTATCTTCCAGTTTACCCGCGGAGCTACATCCGAGCTGATCGTTTTCATGGATCAAGACAGTGAAGAGGATGAGGAGTATGACGACGAGGAGTTCGAAGAGATGGAGGACAGCGCGGCCGAGCAGCAGCAGAACGAACAGATGGCCGAGATGATGAAGCCGTATTTCCGCAGCATGTCCTTTGATGTAAAGATCGAGTTCGACGGCCGCATCCGTGAGACCAATGCACACTACCGTGACGGCAACACTGTTACTCTGGTTGATATGGACATGGGCAAAATAGTCGACAACGATTCCCTCTTCAAGGCGGTCATCAACGACGGCGACCTGCAGGACGAGGAGATGATAGCCCGACTAGAAGAGGCCGGCATTCAGATGGAAAGCCAGGAGAGCATCTTCATTCGATTCCGCTGATTTTCCTGAAAAACTGATAATGCGTCGCCGGATTCTTGAACTCTTTGCTCAATCCAGCGGCGTATATGCTTGTCGGCGGCCCGTTTTAGTGTTATCTTTTGGAATATAAGGAGGATACTATGGTAGACTCTATCAGTAATGCATCCGTTACTATGAATCAGGCGCAGCTCATGCAGCAAGTGCAAATGTCGCTTTTAGATAAATCACTTGAAACCGCCGAAGCCCAGGGCGAGGAGATGGTCAACCTCATCGAGGAGTCCGGCCAAGCCGCTGAACAGGCCTCGCAGCAAAGCGCACCACAGGCAGCTCCTATCACCGACCCCGCTGTCGGGCAAAACATCGATATCCTGGCCTGAGACAGGGTGCGCAATTCCACAGCCCAGCTTACTTCCTCGTAGTTCACCTAATACGCCCATAGGCGCTGCGGACCGCCGTCTATGTGGGGCGGAATGTTTCTCTATAAAAAGTTGACAAATATACTCAACAATAATTATATTTTGGAAAGGATATATGAAAAAAAGGAGTTAATTATGGCACAGGTTAAATTAAAAGGAACCCCAATTCACACAGTAGGAGATTTGCCCGATAAAGGGGCGCAAGCTTCCGATTTTTCCCTCACCACTCAAGATTTACAGGATCAAACCCTGCAGAACTATGCCGGTAAAAAGAAAATTCTGAACATTGTCCCCAGTCTGGACACCGGAGTCTGTGCAGCCTCGGCAAAAACCTTCGAGGGACGCGCCGATTCACTCGATAATACAGTTGTGATTACCGTGAGCATGGATCTTCCGTTTGCCCAGCAGCGTTTCTGCTCGGCCGAGGGTATCGACAATGTAGTTACCCTTTCAGCCTTCCGATCGCCGGAATTCGGCAAGGACTACGGTGTAGAACTCGTAGACGGCCCTATGCGCGGTCTTCTGGCCCGGGCGGTTGTGGTTCTGGACGAAAGCAACCGGGTAATCTACACAGAGCTGGTGCCGGAAATTGCCCAGGAGCCGGACTACGACTCAGCCGTCGCTGCACTGGGCTGATGTTAGTGCCTGCTATAGTTCTGAAATAATGAAAAGCAGCCTGCTCCGAGCGTGTGGGCTGCTTTTTCTATCCATTAGAGAAGCCCTTCCGCTCCATTGCCCCCCAGGCTTTCTGTTTGAAAAGGTAGGATACATACGCTGTCACCCTGATGGCGCTCATAACCTGTCTGAAGCCGAAGTTTTCTACAACCGCATACAGCAGTATCAGCACGGTTTCGCGGTTACTGAAGTAGAGAATTTCATTTTCCGAAATGAGGAGCGAACCGATCGAAATCAGAATTCCGTAGAGGATAACGGTGATAAACAGCAGCAGTGCCACTTGCGTATTGACAACCCCCAGAGCCAGGCCCAGGGCCAGATTCACATATCCATACAGCTCGAAAAAGGGGCCGATAAGTTCAAAAATGATAAAGTAGGGGAAGGCGATCATGCCGACCGGTCCGTGGCGCGGGTTTAGCAGCATGTGCTTGTGCAGAATAATCGACTCCATCAGTCCGCGGTGCCAGCGGTCGCGCTGGCGTTGCAGAACCCGATAGGTCTCGGGCACCTCTGTCCAGCAGTTGGCGTTGAAGGCATCGAAGACTTTGTAGGGGATACGCCTTTTTCGCAAATGCTCGTGCAGTCTGACCACCAGCTCCATATCCTCGCCTACCGTGGAGACTTTCATCCGGCTCTGTGAGGTCAGGTAGCCGCCGACTTCGATTACCCGTTTGCGGATAAACAGGCCAAATGCACCAGAGATGATTAGCATGCTGTTCAACAGCGACCAGCCCAGCCGGCCGGCCAGAAAGGCGCGCATGTATTCGATGGTTTGAAAGCGGGCCAGGTGGTTTTTGGCCAGGTTTATGCGGACCAGCCGGCCGTTGCGTACCGTGCAGCCGTTGGCCGGTAGAATGTTGCCGCCCAGGGCGATGGGTTCGCGGTCGGTCATCACAGTTTGATATGCGATCTTGAGCAGTGAATCGTGCTCGAGCAGTGAGTCGGAGTCGATGGTGCAGATGTAGTCGTTGCCGGCCACATTGATACCGGCATTCAGGCTGTCGGCCTTTCCGCCGTTTACCTTATCGATTACCGTGAGATTGGGATAATCGCGGCTGCTGTACGTGCCCCGAACCGGCTGAGTGGGAAGCTGGGCATGGGCCGGTATCTCACTGCGCTCGAGAGAAAAATTCTCGATGAGCCGGTCGATGGTTGCGTCCTTTGATCCGTCGTTTATGATAATAACCTCTACTTCGGGGTAGTGCAGATTCAACAACGACTTCACATTATTCACAATGTTCTTCTCTTCGTTGTAGGCGGGAGCGAGTACCGAGATTGACGGCAACAGCTCTTTTGCGAACAGAAAGCGATAGTTGCTGGTTGACCAGTTGCGCAGCTGCCGGGTTAGATGGACCAGGGCGAATATGAGCAGCAGAAGGTACACTGTGTTGATTGCAGCTGAGTAAAAGGCAAATACATAGTTGTAGTTTCTCACAAAGCTGACGAGGTGTTCGGCTATGGCCGTATTCCATATCTGTCCCCAGTTCAGAAGGGTGTAGGTGACGGGGCCGGCTAAAAGTATACCTACCAGTGCGGCTGCCAGAATCAGTCGGTCGGTTTTTTTGAGGGGAGTCTGTGTGGAGTTGGTGTGAAGCTGTTTAGAGCTCATCTCCATCTGCTTGAGTAGTTCATCCGGAAGATAGAGGCGACAGAGTTCCTCGGTACTACTGTTTTCCCCGGATAGAGTTTTCAGCATTGCCAGCAGTTGGGTGTGTATTTGTGTGTCCTGGTTTCGCTCTAAAAAGCCGAACAAAACCGCCACACGCTTCATTTCGGTCAGCACCTTCACCAGCCGCAGGACGCTTTTGTAGCGATCACCGGTCATTCGGTAAAACAGATACTCAATTCGCGTTTCGAGTACTCTTGCCAGACTGTGTTCTCTAGTCGGATTGCCTGCAGTCTGAGAAAACTCATCAAGTACATACTCCAGGAACCGCTGTTGCTGTGAGACCATTTTTTGCAGCCCCTGAATGGCCGCTTCGCGCACCTCTTTTTCATCCTTCAATGCTGCGATCAGTAGTTTGAAGCTCTCCTCATCCTCTCCGAAGGCCAGGCAGCTGACCGCTGTTGCCCGAATTTCAGTGTCCGGATGTTGAAACTGCTTTTCCCGGATCAGTTGCTGAGGATGCACCTCAGATAACACACGGGCTGCCCGGCGGGCAAGGGTAACATGGCTGCCCTGCAGAGCCTCCACCATAAAGTCATGCAGTTCTTTGATTGGATATTGCTCGCTTATCTCGAGAATAAGCTCCAGATCCCGTTCCTGGGGATGGGTGAGCATATTCACCAAATGCCTGTCCAAGGCTTCGCCAAAGGAGGGCAGAATTGCGAAGGATTTCTGCCGTACCCATTTTGGAGCCTGTTTCAGGACCTGCAGGATGTCCGGTATAGCCGGAGTATAAGTGTTGCGGGACAGCGAATGGATCAATGCCAAGGTTATATACCAGCGAGGTTCCTGATGAAGCCGCTGCTGCAGGGCCTGACACACCTTTTCACCCCCGATTACACTCAACCCCATTGCCGCTCTCATACGTGTGCGTTGGTTGCGGACCGAGAGTTTGCGGATGAGTTTATCGTCCAGTTTATTGCTCTGGATTCTCTCGAATAATTCTGCTTTACGGGCCGCCGGCAGTTCAACCGTATCGCCGAAATCCTTCAGAAGCTCCATAAACAGGTTGCTGTTCCGGCGTATCCGTTTCAGGAGCTGCGGTGTATGCTGATGGTGCAGAATCGCGGCATTGACCTCTTTATACAGAGCTGCTTTTCGCTTGTAGCGTGCACGGTAATAGAATTTGCTCAGCAGCAGAATTGCCAAGAGGAGAATATCCAGGGCTATAAATAGGAATATGATGTGGTAGAGCAGCGAAAAATCAGTTTCCATGCTGCAGAGCCTTCGTTACATAGGAGTCGACAATGCCGAGCAGCTCGGGCAGCATATAGGGCTTTTTGATGAAATTTAGAATTCCCAGGTTTATAGCCCGCGCCACAGCGGCCTCGTTTTTCTGGTGCGAAATGAGTATAAAGGGGATGTCCTTGGTGCGAGAGTGCTCGAGCAGTTCTTCCCGGAGGCTGAATGCATCGGTTTCGAGCAGGAAGAGTTCGGAGATAATCACATCCGGATGAAAATCTAATATGGTAGCGATGGCTTCCGGACCGCTCTGACAGATTTTAGTTTGTATGGATAGACTCTCTAGAGCTTCGCTGATGAGCTGCGCATGGAAGTAGTCATATTCAATAATTACAACCCGTCCCTCATTTCCTCCCCGCTCCGTTGCGTGTATATCTTCGATTACACGGTTCCCGCCATTCCGCTGGGCGGTGCGCAGTACCCGGCGTCCGATGGTGAACACGTACTCCATCGCATCGGTTGCAGAAAGGGCTCCGAGTAGATCGTAATTGACAGGAACAAGTCCGAGAGAAATGGTAATCTGGGTAAAAAAACGGCGGTCCTCTTCTACTCTGGTGCGCAGTATTTCAGCCCGTTTCAGCACCTCCTGCGGGTCGCTTTCGGCGCAGACCATCACAAATACCGGCCCGTCAATTCGGAACAGATAATCACCCTCAGTTTTTTCATAGAACAGAATCGAGCCGACCTGTTGAATTATCTCATCGCCCTCATAGTCGCCCTGGTTCTCATTTATCGCACGCATATTGTCTATTTGCATAAACAGGGCATGAAACTGAGTCCAGCGGCCTTCGTTGAAAATATTGAGCAGATAACGGACGAAAAAATCCTCGTTATAGAGGCCGGTGACCTGGTCTTTTGTCATCTCCTCCTGGGTAAGTGCAAGACTGTTCTGCAGGCTCGCATTGACCGCCTCGAGGGCCGCCTTCTCCTTGCGCAGCTGTGCTGAGCGCTGCTTCTCCTGCACCAGTGTGGACATAAATATGCGCGGTTTGGTAATACCGAACTCTTTCTGAAACTTTTCTACCATCGGCTCGAGCAGGCTGATAAGCCGGCTTCCGCCTCCATGGTAAATCCTGTCGAAAAACTCATTCCACAGCTCGTCGAGGTGCCCCTGATACTCTACAATCCTGGCATTTTGGGCATCAACTTCAAAGGGCGAATCCTCAAACCATTGAGTGACCTGTTCTGCCCCGGAAAATGAGAGAATACGCAGCAGGACACGTTCGGCCAGGTGCTGCATGCCGACATCGGCCTGCAGGTTGGAGTGGACCGGATTCAATAGGAGCCCGCATTCCAAGTTGCGGAGGGTGGTTATATGATCGGTAATATCCTGGCGGATGATCGAGCCGTGCTGCGGACAGATCATGCTGATATCCTGCTGCAAAAGAATATCCATCACCGGCCGCAGTATCTCGTTGCCGGGCATGTACTGCTCATGGAAGGGAATCATCTTTTCCCGGTAATCCTGCCCGGCAAACAGTTTCCATTGCGGGTTCAAGGCGCCGAACACATCTCCCGAAAAGAGACAGCGGCTCTGGTGATCGTAGGCCATTATAGCTCCGGGAAAATGGAGATACGGGGCTGGAATGAAGCTCAAGCGCCGATTCTCTCCGAATTGCAATTCGTAGTTCTGTTCATTTACCAGATAATACGGCGAGCTGATCCCGTAATAGGCAGCAATGACCGAAGTACGCCAGTGCGTGGCTATCTGTCCTCGAAACCCATTTATTTCGAAGAAGGTGGTACTGCCGGCGACATCCGGGTCCTGGTGGAGCAGTACGATATACTCCAGGTCTTCTAAGGCGATGATGCTGCGCACTTTTCGTGCCACAGTTTTGTAGTCACTGGCAGGGCCCGGGTCGATGAGTACAGCTTTGCCGTGGTCGGTAATTAAATACGCATTACAATGAAGATTGTTGAGATTCCGGGCAGTTCCAACCCAGTACACACCGGGAGAAAGTTCAACGGCTTTATCTAAATCCATTCACTACCTTTATATATCAATTTGACGAGAATTGAAAGTCTTTAATTATCAGCTCCTGACCAGTGCTGTTCTGGGGCGCCTCTCCCCGGTACAGGTACAAGTTCATTCTCACTTTTGCATTGCCTGGAGCCGGCGGCTGGCCGGAGTAGGTCCACTCCTGTAAAGGCGAACCCGGAAGATCCTTCAGTGAATGGTGGCCGCCGTAAGTTTCAAAGCGTATTTCCCCTGTACTCCAGTACAACACATGCGTGGTGAAATCGCCGGTCAGGGTCAGATTAAAGGCATACTTGTGCTGCGGGTCGCTTACATCGAACGGCTGTACCACATATTGGGCATTCGGGGCGGCCGCTGAATCATTGCCCCACCGCGAGAACTCGAAGTCGATCTCCCGGTGGTGGGCAGCCGGGTCGGTGTCCCAGGTAAACAGCCCCAGGACCATCTGCGGATCGAGCTGGTCGATACGGCCGTCCACCTGAAACAGGTAGCGGCCGTATCCGAGAGTCCGGTCGGAGATGACCTCGCTGGTGTACCAGATTCCGTTTCTCTGCTCGATCTTCAGGTGTAGATCGCCGTTGCCGTCGACGAATACATTCGATTCCGAGTCGGAAAAGTGGTTCTTACCCGGGGCAAGATACCCGTTCTTCACCTGCCAGGAGTATCCGGCAAAGTCTATAGTACGGGTATCATCCACATCGACCAAAATACATCCCCCGCTTAACAGTGTAAGTAGAAGGATCGCAACCGTTTTCAAAACCTGATATCGGCCACCACGGTGTGGGCCCCCTTCTCGTATTCCTGCCGGACTAAATATTCATATTGATATGAAATGCGCACATTACCGGCCGGCTTCACTGCCACGCCTCCGAGAATTGAGTATTCCAGCTCCTGCTCGCCGTCGGTGTCGCTGTGGTAGGTGCCGACGGTGGCACCGAGTTTGCCGAACAGTTTTTCAGTCAGGCCGTACTCGGTCTCGGCCCACAGGGAGTGATCAAAACCGTCATCGCTGTCGAAGGAGGTGGTGTATTTAGCCCAGGAGGAGAGCCGCGGCATCCAGTTCCAGCGCACTCCAATTGAAGGCAGCACGGTCTGTTTCTCGCCCGAAAGGTCCGCCTTTATACCGGTGAGAATCAGATACCTCGCCCGCTCGTAATAGAAGTCTACCAGCAGATGATGGGTCAGAGTGTCCTCGTCATCTATCGAGATTCCATACGAGGTTTCCATGTACGAATAGGGAATGACCGGAAATACTACGCCCGCCATACCCTTGGTCTTCGTGGTGTAGGGCAGGTTTTCATACTCAGCTTTTGCTACCAGGCTGATGCCGGAATCGAGCTGGGCAATCGCCACCTCTCCGATATTATAGCCCACATCGTCGTAGGAATACTGTTCAAGCTTCACGGTGGTAATCGATCGAACCGGCAGCGCATAGGCCCCAAAGGCCACACTCAGCAGTATTAGAAGCGGTAAAATGCGTCGTATATAAATCATCATTTTCTCCTTATTGTATATTTTGAATATAATACAAAAGATCTTGAAAGCAAGATTTTTCTCGGTTAATATCGTCGCAGTATGATCAAAAAAAAGCGAATTTATGAACGTATAGGCATTCATCGAATGCTGCTCTTTTTCAGCTTTCTCGCATTCATCAGTCTGGGGCTGCCGGACGGTCTATTGGGGGTCGCCTGGCCGTCTATCAGCCGGACCTTCGGGGTCCCGCTCAGCCGCTTGGCCGTGTTGCAGATGGCAATGACATTCGGCTTTATTTTTTCCAGCGGGAATGCCGGGCGCTTAGTCGAACGGTTCGGTGTAGGGAACCTGTTGGTTATCAGTAATTCCCTAGTGCTACTAGCCCTGGGCGGATATGTGCTGGCTCCGCACTGG
>CAZAMY010000088.1:1626-8340 GCA_964485995.1 uncultured Sediminispirochaeta sp. | reverse complement strand
TTTATAAGAAAAGATTTACAGGATGGGCGGCACGGGATTCGAACCTGTGACCTCATGCGTGTCGAGCATGCGCTCTAACCAACTGAGCTAGCCGCCCCGGTGATGAACCTATTTGAGGCTCATCAGAATGCGCTCGAGGACCTTGGCCCTGTCGAGCGGCTTAACTATATAATTTTTTGCACCGATCATCAAGGACTTTTTGACTAAATCTTGCTTTCCGAGGGCACTAATCATCACCACCCGCGCTTCCTTGTCGAACTCGAGAATCTTCTCGAGGGCGGACACACCGTCCATCTTTGGCATGGTTATATCCATGGTAACCAGATCAACGTTCGGATACAGCTCTTTGTACTTTTCAACGCCCTGCGCTCCATCGGTAGCAGAGCCGACCACCTCAAACCCTTCTGATGTGAGAATCTGGCTGATCTGTTTTGTGACGAACATCGAGTCATCAACAATCAGTACACGGTAGGAATCGCCGCTCTCCTTTACTCCATCGGGTCGGCGTTCATTAATGCTGGGAAAATCAGCTTTTGTCTTCATAACTTTCCTCCTATGCTCTTTCCCGCACAGCTACGTTAATTTCAATTTTGCCTGCTTTCAACTCAACCGGCACAATCAATGCTTCGACTCCGGTATTCGAAACCTCCATGTTATCTCCGGTGATGATAGCCGGTGGGGTGAGGTCGAACTTGAAGCCGAGGTCATGCAGTTTGGTAACCGCCTGTCCGGTTATCATGTTAGCTAATTCTGAAATAGTTGCTTTTGCCAGATCGTCCATGGTTTTCAGCTCTTCGCCGTTCATCTCCGATGCTATGGATAGAGCAACCTCTTTTTTCATATCAAACAGTACCCGCCCCTCTACATCACCGGTAAGGCCCACGATTGCCGCAACACCCAAGACCGGTTGAGAGGTTGATTTCAGGTATAACTCTCCACGTTTAACTTCTTCACTCAATACTTCGCGCAGCACATTGAAAGCCGCTTCTACAAAAGGGTTGATATATTCAACTCGCATGCTCAGTTACCTCCGCCTCGTGTTCTTTTATATTTAGAATGTAATTGTTATCTCTTTCTGTATGCCTTTATCATACTGCTCGAAATATCATCGAAGAGCTCTGATACGATCTCTTCATTTTTACCTAATATCAGTATTCCACCGGGTTTTAACTTTTCAGCAAACTCCTGAACCAGTTTGTACTGCTCATCCTCTTTTTGGAAAGAGAGTATATCCCGCGCAACTAGTAAGTCAACATCCGGAAAAGGATTTGAATGCAATACGTTGTGAAACTCGAAAAAGATTGCATCCCGAATCTCCTTGTTGAACTGCAGTCCGTTTTTCCCCTCGACAGTGTAGTCGAGAAAGTTCTCAGGAACATCGGTCGGCTTGAACACTAAATTCGGTGCGGTCGAAATATTCAGAAGGTCGTTGTCATGCGCCCAGATCTTTAGCTGAGTATTGGGAAAATTCTCGCGAAGGGTCACTGCCAGCGAATAGGTTTCATACCCTGCACCGCAGCCCGGATTCCAGACCATCAGATTTCCCTGTACCTGCAGCTGCTTCAAGACCTCTTTTACATTACTACAGTAATCACCGCCCCAGAATCCGCCGGAATAAGGTGCATAGAAGGGCTGGAGAAACCTAACGGCATCTTCCTCTTCCTGCAACTGGATCTCTGCGCCTTCCTGGCTGCGAAGCTGTGTCCACTCCTGAAAACGGCTTCTCACCCAGTTGCGATTATATTCGGTCACATGGAAGTTCTTGAAAGTCAGCAGGTTTTCAACCACAAAGGCGTAGTCGGCTTCACCGGCCTTCTCGGCTTCGTCCTGCTCGGCTTCCGGCTGCCGCACCGGTTCCTTGACCAGATGGGGCTGAGGGGCAGTTTCTTCCTCACGGCTGCTGTCGCCCAAAATCTTTTCGACATCCAGTATCAGGTAGAGGCGGCCTTCGTTCTCAACCACCCCCTTGATAAACTTGATATTGATATCCCCAAAAATCGGGTGCGGAGGCTGGATTGATTCTGAGTTGATGCCAACTACCTTGTCGATCGAATCGACGATCACACCGATCAGGTAATCATCGAGCCTGAGGATTATCATATCCTCGAAGCTGTTCTCCTCCCGCTTGGGCGCCGGAAGATTAAACATAATTCGCAAGTCGATAATGGATATTATATCGCCGCGCAGATTATATACACCGCGCACATAGGGATCGGCATTCGGCACAAAGGTGAAGCGCTTGGCTTTAGAAATCTCCTTCACCTTCATAATATCTATGCCGTAATCCTTTCCGGCCAGGGAGAAAGTAACCATCTTGTAATCGATGTTTTCAACCTTTTCAGCTTCTTCCTGTTTCAACTCATCACTAATAGTGCTCATATATCCTCACAAATCAGGGTCTCTAAGTAATCTGAGTAGATCGGCGCTTCCGGTTTTCAATTTCACGCCGCAACCCGAGATCCAACAGCTGACTTACATCGATAATCAACGCAACAGTCCCGTCTCCGAGAATGGTTGCACCGGCGATTCCCGGTATATTGGTATATTTATCCTTCAGGGGTTTGATAACCACATCCTCCTCACCAATCAGAGAATCAACCATCAATCCCATTTTCTTCTCGCCGCTTCCGACGATAACCACGTACTGCTTATCTTTCTGCTCATCGCTCGGCACGCCGAACAGACGGCTCAGCCGCAGCAGTGATACAACATCCTCACGAACATTGAAAACCTCGTAGTTATCGATCATTTTAATGTCTTCGTTATTTATGCGGTGGCTGTCCACCACCGAGGTAATCGGAATGGCGTAGATTTCCTCGCCGACCCGGATCAGCAGTCCTTGAATAATGGCCAGAGTAAGCGGAATCTTGATAGTAATTCGACTGCCCTCGCCCTTTTCAGACCACACACTGACATTCCCGTTGAGTTTTTCTATCTGTTTCTTGACTACATCCAGCCCCACTCCCCGTCCGGACAGATTAGTCACCTTCTTGGCCGTCGAGAAGCCCGGTTCGAAGATCAGATTGAAGGCCTCGATATCGGTGAGCTTTTTATTCGGATGAATGAGACCCCGCTCAACCGCCCGCTGATGCACGGAAGTGACGTCGATGCCCTTGCCGTCATCCTCGACCTCGATGATTATCATATTGCCTTCGTTACTGGCCTTCAGCAGCACATGCCCTTCGGCCGGTTTGCCGGCTTCGCTGCGCTCTCCAGGGCTCTCTATGCCGTGATCGATAGAGTTCCGTACACAATGAATAAGGGGATCGAGCAGGTCTTCGATGACCGACTTATCCAGTTCGGTATCTTCCCCTTCGATCTGCAGTTTGACATTCTTTCCGATCTCCTTGGACACATCCCGCACCAGCCGCGGAAAGCGGTTAAAGATCTGGCTTATCGGAACCATCCGAATCTGCATGACGCCTTCTTGCAGATCGCTGGTGTTCCGGCTGAGATTCTGAGCCGTGCTGTTGAACTCGTTGACCGTGTTCTTGAAGCGGGTTTCGAAGGAGTCGTACATGGTATACAGATCGCCAAAACGGTCGATTATTTCGGCTTTTATCTTCTTAACCGAAGTACCTTCCTGAATCCGCTCGAGATAAGTCGGCAGACTATCGAAGAGCTCACGCAGTTTTTCATAGTAAACCGACTTCACAGAGGAGAGCTCTCCCTGTGCATCGGTGAACTTTGAGCTAATCTGGTTAAAGGTCGCTTTGGTAATGACCGCTTCACTGACCATATTCAGCAGATTGTCGATGCGCTTGGAATCCACCCGCAACACCGAACCGCCGCCGCCTTTCCGCAGTTCCGGCTCCTTGCTGGGCTTCGATTCTGCTTTTTCAGCCGGAGCCTCAGCTTCGCCGCTCATTTCACCGCCGCCAGGAGCTGCTGCCTTTTCTGCGGGCATAGCGCCCTTCGCAGCAGACTCGGGCTTTGCGGCGGCCGGTTTTGGCGCGGCGGGCTTGGCAGCCGCAGCGCTCCCGGATTTTACCTGTGCGGATGCGGTACCAGGAGCCGGCTGAGCACCCGGGCTCAGTTGATCGATCGGAGTGACCGATTTACTCAGCACGGCATCGGGGATATGCACCTTCTTTTCAATTACCTCAACCGGGGAACCGGAGGAGACATAATAATACACAACTGGAAAAAACTGATCCTCGTACAACTGTTCGAACTCAGGGTCGGTTTTCAATACGGTGCCGATATCCTTAAGGGCTGCAAACACTTGTACCCCGCCGATGGTGTTCATAGGATGGTCTTTATTGAACTCCACCATCACCTGATACACCTTTTCGCCGCTCTGGGCCGCATCTTTCAGCTCGAGCAGATCGTACTCGGAAAGTGTGCCGCCGGCAGCGCCGCCGGAAGTAACTGTTTCGGAAGATATCGGTGCCGAGGGTTCATCTTCGACCTTCGAAGGGGCAGACTGGGCTTGGGCAGCTCCGGTCTGGGATGCCTGCGGCGCAGCAGACCCGCTTTCGAGCAGCAAGCGCAGCTTTGCCTGGAGATCGGAAATATCCTCATCGTATGTCGAACCCTCTTTTTGGGCCGCCAACATAGCCTTGATAACATCAATCGAGTTGAGCAGCAGATCCACAACCTGTTCACTGGCCGTTACCTCATTGCTGCGGATTGCATCCAATACATCCTCAACAAGGTGGGTAAACTCCGACAACTTGGTCATCTGCACCGTGGCAGCAGCCCCTTTCAGCGTATGGGCGGCGCGGAATATCTCGTCGATTGCATCATGATCGCTGGGGTCGTTCTCGAGCACCAGAATATTCTGCTCGAGACTGTCAACCTGCATTTCGGCCTCAATAAAAAAGTCCTTCAGCAGTTCCTCGTTATTCGGATCCAAATAGTCACTCATTATGGCATTAATCTTCATATATAACGAACTTTAAGTCAAGTATAAACTTTACAGAGAGTCCAAAATGTCGATATTCTGAATAGAGCAACAATTCTCAGTCTAGAGGTCTCCTGACTTCCAAACTGAGAATTGCTATGAACAGAGCCCTCTTATTGAAAATATGACGGAATGGTTTAAACTATTTCTTATAGGAGCGTAAAAATAATGAAAAAACGATATTTCACCTTCCTGTGCCTGGTATGTACCGCTTTTCTCCTCCCGGCAGCCTTATACAGCGCCGACCTGACTATCCCGGAGCTCGAACTAATCAGCCGCGGCACCTGGCAGGATGACACACTGCTGCTCCAAACCCGTGGACGCAGCGAAATCCAGGTCTCCGGGGGCTACAAGTTCGGCGGTTCGCTTCTATTGGGCTTTGAAAGTCAGGACCTCACCTATGCGAACCAGGCTGCCCCGGTTTATGACGACTATGGAGCCCCCGAGCCATATGCCAACGCCCTCAGCACCTATCTCGATAACCAGACCACGCTCCAGTTCCAGGGCGCCCGAATTACCTACCGCAACCTGTTCGAAACCCCGACCGATCTAACCTATTTTGTCGGCCGCAACGACCGTCTCGGGTCGGCGGATGTATTTCCTACAGTGTTCGGCTCAATCCCCATTGCCACCAAGTATCAGGGCTATCTCTACTTCCCGCAGAACGAATATCGCGGTATTCACACCGTCAACGGGACGGGAATCGAGCTTTCCAGCAGCTTCGGCACCGAGTGGAACCGCAGCTCTCTGTACCTCTATCAGGACGGATACCTCGGAGAAGGCATCTATTCTGCGGATGCCCGCTTTTTAGCCAACTTCGAAAAGCTAAAAATGGAGTTGTTCGGCGGAGCCACATTTCCACAGGCCGACTACGGATTGTACCGAGCAGGTGTCCTGTTCTACTACCGGCCGGCAGAGAAGGGTGAGTTCTTCTCCCAGATAGGTATTCCCTATTTCGCTCCTATGGATACGCTCAACATCAATGATTTCTACTTTTTATTCGAACCGCGGGTTCATTTCGAGTACGTCAGTGTAATTCTGACACTCTTTTGGCACCCCTCAATGTACCTTATGCAGAGTACCGCCGATGAAGGCTCGGCGGATGTGCACTTCAATTTGATGTTCGGAAACCCCCTTGAAAATCCGATCAGCGGGGGGCTCGAGACGAATTTCACGCTCGAAACCGCATCTACCAGCACTCAGGATTTTGAAATCAAAGTGACCCCATATCTCAGCGCCATCACCAGCGGGGTCATTTGGAATTTTATGATAAACGTCAGAGCCCTTCCCTACTCTTTCGATGAGGAAATGTTTGAAGGCGTAATCGGCGTAAAGGCGGAGTTTTAATATGAAAAAGATCATCCCAATTCTGTTTGTGTTGCTGTGCTTCTCACTGCAGTCTCTGTTCAGTCTCGATGTGACCACTTTGGTACACGGCGGCAACATAACTTTTGACAAAGACAGCACAGCACTACAGACCTCTCTCAGCGGTACCGACTATTATTACGGCCTGAGTATCTTCGGCACCCAGGAAATAGATGACAACATCACCCTGCATGCCGGTTTCAAATACGACCCGGTCCTCAGGTACACCACCTACACCAGAGTGGAGTTTTCCCGCGATTTTTACCAGATAGCCATAGGTCCTTTTTTCGGAATCTTCAATTCATGGAACCCGATAATGAAAAGCGGAATTTCAACTTCGATCAGATTCGACTACCCAGGGGTTGCGTTCGCATCCTTCCGCTCAGACAGCTCGATTGCTCCGAGGGCCCGTGGCGGCCGCCTGTGCACGGGAACCCACGGTC
>CAZAMY010000088.1:0-1616 GCA_964485995.1 uncultured Sediminispirochaeta sp. | reverse complement strand
GTTTGCAAGTTTCCGCTCTGACAGCTCGATTGCCGCCCGATTCACAAAATCCGGCGACTACATGCAGGAACACAATCAACTTTCGGCCGGCTACTACATTCCGCATGCAATCTGTTCACTCAATCTCACTACGAAACGTTATGTAACTCAGCAAACCGAAACCCTGGAAGTTGACGATTCTTTCACCGAATACTCCTTTGATATCGATATTTTTCAGAAGAATGTCCCGGTGCGCGTACTGCTCTCCTTTGCCTATCAGCAGCTCGAACGAATTTACTCTGCAGGCGGTACCGACACTGAAAACCAACTCAACTCACTTGTATTCGGAACCCGCTTTCGCATAGATGTTTCGCCACGGATGACACTCCTGACTGAAATCGACAGCAGCGTATACTCCTTCGGCACTGCCGGTACCGATTCGCTTTCAATCCCCTCTTCAGGTATAGGAATGTATCTCTTCCGCGCCGAACTTGGAGCAGAGATAAGTTTTTAGTGAATCAAATGGTGTGGATGTGAGGCTTGAGCGCGATTCTCGCTGTGAGGATGTGGCGTTTTTGTCTCACATGATTCTATTCAGTACGTCAAAACCACCCGCCGGATTAACGACGGGTGGTTAGAATTGATTTTCTTACTTTCTCACTCAACTCAGGTAGCTAAACTCAAGTAGCAAAGCCTAATCCAAGGCGATATATGTGTACTCTCGATTCAGAACTACTCGTTGTTACCGGCCTGTTCCTGCTCGGCTTCATCCTGATGGAGTTTCTGTGACTCAAGCGCTCGCAGAACCTGCAGTTCACCCAGCCGCTGCCATTCAGCAGTACGTCGGGATTCTTCACGTTCTTCAAGAATACCCCAAAGGGCTTCGTTGTCGATACCGCCTTCGTCCGGCAGAACCGCCAGGTCGTAAGTCAAAGAAACATCTTTGATGTAAGTGATAGTATCGCCGCCCATCTGTGCAGCATCTTTGTAGATGATAATGCCTTTCAGCTTACGCATGGGGGTAAGTTTCGGGTAGAGAGGCATTCTCTGCAGCTCGCGGTTACGTACGTCTTCGATGTAGTTGGGGTTGGACCAACCAAGGGTTCTCCAGCCTCTGAACTCCATGTAGTCGAGAAACATGTTGCGTTCGTTCCCGTTCTGGTCTTCGATAATAAGACCAATTCCGTTCGGGAAGTTCGAGCCGTAGACATTCACAGAAACCTTTTTCAAAGCGCCTACGTTCTTTACAACGCCGTACCCTTCAAACTTACTGCCTTCACGATCCTGCTCGTCAGCCTGCATGTATGCAGGAATCTCGAACGGGGGTTTGATGATGGCATACGAGTTAAAAGGCTCCTCCGGAAAGTGAATCCGGATACCCATAACAGTTTCGCCGGCGAATTGATCCGCATCTTCGCGTACAGGCGCTTCCTTCGTGTAGGAAAGACGTTCGTTCTGTACTGTTCGTGAAGAAGAGGCCAACTGCACATCCCAATTCTCAATCGCCAGAGATGTAACCATGAGCTCTTTTTCTTCTTCCGTGAAACCTATGCCGGCCTTTTCGGAAAAGTCAACGAGAGTAGCTTCGTTATTTCCATCTTCGCGATCTGCGGTAAGAGTCGAAAAATCGATGAGAA
>CAZAMY010000087.1:0-8408 GCA_964485995.1 uncultured Sediminispirochaeta sp. | reverse complement strand
ACCTCGAGCTCGTTAAGATTCCGGTAGATGCGGATAACCGGGTGAAAATCGAGGAGTACCGCCGGGCTATAGGTCCGCACACAATGGCCCTGGTCGGAATTGCCGGAACGACGGGCCTGGGGGCGGTAGATCCGATTGACAAGATTTCCGATTTGGCGCTGGAGAACAGCCTGTACCTGCATATTGACGCTGCTTTCGGCGGCTTCGTGCTGCCCTTTTTAGAGTCCGCCGGCTATCCGCACGGCCAGTCGCCTTTCGATTTCAGACTGCCGGGGGTCAGCTCGCTTACGGTGGACCCGCATAAGATGGGTCGCGCGCCCATTCCCTCCGGCTGCATAATCTACCGGGCCGAAGATATTGCCGGTTCGAGCACCACCCACGTGTCCTACCTGGCCGGCGGAAAAACCCGCCAGAGAACCATCGTCGGTACCCGTTCCGGGGCGGCTACAGCTTCGGTGTGGGCTACACTGCAGCATCTGGGGCTGGATGGCTTCAGCCGCACAGTAAGGGAGTGCATGCAGCAGACGTTCTTTCTCAAACAGCAGATCGACTCGATGCGGGGGATCGAAACCGTAATTCACCCGGTTATGAACGTGCTTGGTATACGGCCTGTCGATTATAGTTCTGACGAACTTGCCGGGCGGCTGCGGCAGCGCGGCTATGCGCTTTCGCAATTTCCCGGCTTTCTGCGCATTACCCTTATGCCGCACCTCTCGCGGTCACATATCGAGCGGTTTCTCGATGTCTTGAAGACAGAGTTGTAAGGAGTATTGTATGGAAAAGAAGAACACCGGCGCAGGGCCAGCCGATAGACCGGTCAATAAATCGGGAACAGAGCCAGTGTTAGGGCCCTTAGATACAGCACAGCACCCCTCGAAGGACATTCTCGGCTCGATCTCGAATGCCCTGCGCGGCAAAAAAGTTGCTTTGGGGATAAGCGGCAGTGTGGCCGCCGTACGCAGCAGCGAAATTGCCCGCCTGCTCATGCGACACGGGGTTGAGGTTTTTCCGGTTATGAGTCCGGAGGCCTGCAGGATTATTCATCCGAACCTCATGGAATGGGCAACCGGAAACCCGGCGGTGACCAGTCTGGGCGGCGGCATAGAACATGTGGCCCTGGCCGGAAATGTGGCCGGCCGGGTCGATGCAGTGCTCATTGCCCCATCGACGGCCAATACCCTCGGGAAGATTGCGGACGGAATCGACGATACTCCGGTTACCACTCTGGCTACCACTGCAATCGGTCAGGGCATCCCGATGCTGATTGTCCCGGCCATGCACGAGCCGATGTACCACCATCCGGCGGTTAAACGCAACATAGAAATCCTGAAGGATGATGGCATCCATATCCTGATGCCGCATATTGCCGAAGGCAAGGCAAAAATCCCCGAAACTGAAGAGATCGTCTTCCATACAATCGATCTGCTGCGCAGTGACGGCCCTCTGGCCGGCACAGAGTGGATTGTGACTGCCGGCCGCACTGTAGAGTACCTCGATCCTATCCGGGTTGTCACCAACAACAGCAGCGGCAAAATGGGGATCGAGATCTCACGGGCCTTGTATCTGGCCGGTGCGCAGGTGCAGGTGGTCTATGGAAAGGGAACTGCGCAGCCGGTTCCGAATGTTCCCACCTACCGGGTCGAGACGGCCGGGCAGATGCTTGATAAGGTCAAAACTCTGCTGGAAACCCATAAGATCGACTGTCTGGTTGCTGCAGCGGCGGTAGGTGACTGGCAAGCAAGTGAGAAGGCCGAAGATAAAATTACCACCCACGGAACCGAGAAACTGAGGATGGAGATGGTTCCCACGCCAAAAATAATTGATCAGGTAAAAACCTTCTCCCCGCATACCTTTCTGGTAGCGTTTCGGGCGCTGTATCACAAATCGATCGAGGAGTTAGCTGCCGACGGCCAGGCCCGGATGAAAAAGGCCCAGGCCGATATGATTGCGGTGAACGATGTGGGTGCGGCGGGAGCCGGTTTTGAAACCGCCACTAACGAGCTGCACCTGTTTGATAAGAACGGGAAGAGAACCCATATAGAACTGAGCACTAAGTTCAGGGCTGCAGAGGTGTTGATTCACGCGGTTTCCACACAGGCCGGACTCGGGCCGCAGCACCCCTCATAAAAACCTCGGAGAACTCAGGTGCCGCGGCGGCTAGGCCTGCAAAAACTCATCCACAATCGAGTCGACATCGTCCTGTTCGATGTCGAACTGACGTTCAAAAGCCAGCTCCTGGTTGGCCTCACGGAGCTTCTTTAAAAGGCTGTACACAGTAACCATGAGGATTTTGTTGCCGGTAGTCGGGTACTTTTTTATGAATTGAATAAAATCGCTGCGGGTAATATGCAGCAGAGCAGTTTGGGTAAGGCTGTTCACATTGGCGGTTCGCTTTACCTTCATAAACATACCCGCTTCACCGAAAACCTCTCCGCTGCCGATGGTGCAGATATACACATTTTTCTTGCGTCCCTCTTCTACCGCCACCTCGACCGATCCGTTGATCACCGCATAAAAGGCCTGTTCGACCTCTCCCTGCTGTACAATTCGCTCGCCCTCTTCAAACACCTGAACTTCACACATTCTCAACAGGTCTTCCACTTCGCGTTCACTCAGGAACTTGAATAGCAGAATATCCTTGATACTATCGCGGTACTGATCACTGTTGTTATCAACGTACATGAGCTTTATCCCTCGTCATCATCACTGGTTGGTAAATCGCTTGAATTGTAGCCTATTCACCTATTCTGCGCAACAAACTTACACCCTGTTTTTAATGGGCATTTATCACATTTTGGATTTTTTGAAGTACAGTGTTGCTTTGCATGTTCTACTAAGAGGCCGTGGAACTCGTTATACACAGTCGAGCTGGCCGGCAGCTCCTGATGGAACCTGTACTGCACCTCATCATAACTCCACCCCGTTTCCCGGCCTTCGCCGGACAGGCGCCTGAATATTCGCATGCTGTACGCATCCACTACACAAATCGGGTGCTCATACGCATACAGGAGAATCGAATCGGCTGTTTCCGGTCCGATTCCCCAAATAGACAGCAACTCCCTGCGGTCCGGGGCACTTTCGGGCGCCACACTGCCGATAGCACCGGTACCGTCGGCTGAACCAGCCCCGCCGGGGCTGTTAGGGCTGTTAGGGCTGTTAGGGCTGGCGGAAAGCAGGAATTCGGCCGCATAACGCAACTTTTTGGCTTTCTGGTTGAAGTAACCGCTGGAGCGGATTAGTGCGGTTAGTTCCTCCGTAGCGAGTTCGAGTATAAACTCCGGTCCGAAGCCCGTTGTCCGGCGACCGGCGGCTTCCAACAGCTTCGCAAGGCTGCTGCGAACGTTCAGCCAGCTGGTGTTCTGCGTCAGAATAGCGCCGGTTACTATTTCAAACCGCTCGGCAGGCTCCAATTCGAGCGTATAGAT
The DNA here is from genome assembly GCA_964485995.1 of uncultured Sediminispirochaeta sp. Classification (GTDB taxonomy): domain Bacteria; phylum Spirochaetota; class Spirochaetia; order DSM-16054; family Sediminispirochaetaceae; genus DSBN01. Next base: position 4,983 of record CAZAMY010000087.1, on the reverse strand, counting down.
GCCCGGATGATACCCTTCGGCACTGTATCCCGACCATCCGCTGCGCTGCAGCAGGGGCCACCACCCCTGCGGGCCGTAGTGGTCAAAAAGTTGGTTGTAGATCTCATATGTATTGAGAGTGTGGGTTTCAATTGAATTAGTGCTCATTTTATTCAGCTTACACAAAACAGGGGGCTTGAAAAAGCCCCCTGAAAAAATCGTCTACTACAGTTTTTATTCCAGTCTCTATCGCGGCAGAGATCCGTTCAATACGATAGAGCTACTGCTTGGCCTTCTTCAGGTCCTCGGCCACCGCCTGCGCAGCGGCCAGACGGGCAATCGGTACCCGGTACGGCGAACAGGAGACGTAGTTGAGTCCGTTGCGGTAACAGAACTCGATCGACGATGGATCGCCGCCGTGCTCACCGCAGATACCCATCTTCAAGTCGCTCTTGGTGCTGCGGCCCTTCTCTACTGCCATGCTCACCAGCTGGCCGACGCCGGTCTGGTCCAGGCTCTGGAAGGGGTCGTAGGGCAGTATATTCTGATCCAGGTACTCACCGATAAAACTGCCGATGTCGTCACGGCTGTAGCCGAGGGTCATCTGGGTCAGGTCGTTGGTACCGAAGGAGAAGAAATCCGCATCCTCGGCAATCTCGTTGGCTGTAAGAGCGGCCCGCGGAATCTCGATCATGGTACCGATCTTGTACTCCAACTTGCTGTTGTGCTTCTTGAGTACGTCCTGCACCACCTTTTCAGCGTTCTCACGCAGTACCTTCAGCTCCATCTTGGTTCCGACCAGCGGAATCATGATTTCGGGAATCACCTTTACCCCCGCCTGATCGACCTCACAGGCAGCCTCCATAATGGCCTCTACCTGCATATCGTAGATCTCAGGATAGGTAATGCCGAGGCGGCAGCCACGGTGACCGAGCATCGGGTTCATCTCTTTCAGGTCTTCGGCCATCTGCTTGATAGATTCAGGCTTCAGGCCAACCTTCTGAGCCAGCTCCTTGATGTCTTCGTCGGTTTTGGGGACGAACTCGTGGAGCGGCGGGTCGAGCAGACGAACTGTGACCGGATAGCCGTCCATCGCCTTGAAGATACCGACAAAGTCTTTCTTCTGCAGCGGCAGCAGTTTGTCCAGGGCTTTCTGACGGGCCTCCTTGCTCTCGGCGACGATCATCTCCTGAAAAATCTCCAGCTTGCCTTCGTCGAAGAACATGTGCTCGGTGCGGCACAGGCCGATACCTTCGGCCCCGAAGTGACGGGCCTGCTTGGCATCTCCCGGAGTATCGGCGTTGGTGCGCACACCCATGCCCTTCTCCTTCACACCCTTGCGGTCGGCTTTCTTACGCACGTCGTCGGCCCAGGCAAGGAACTTGGACAGGTCGTCGGTTATCTGCGGGTCTACCAGGTCGACCTGACCTTCGTATACTTCACCGTCGGTACCGTCGATGGTAATCCAGTCGCCCTCTTTGTACTGTTTGCCTTCGATGGTCAGGGTTCCCGACTTTACCACTGCGGCCTTACAACCGGCAACACAGGGCTTGCCCATTCCGCGGGCAACAACTGCGGCGTGGCTGGTCATACCGCCGGTAGAGGTAAGAATACCCTCGGCAGCGTGCATACCGCCGATATCCTCAGGAGAGGTCTCCTTGCGGACCAGCAGCACTTTCTTGCCCTTTTTCACCCACTCTTCCGCTTCGTCAGCGGTAAATACAATCTGGCCGGCAGCGGCACCGGGGGAGGCATTCAGCCCCTTCGCCAGTACGTTCAGATCGCCCTTTTTGGAGGGTTCGATACGCGGGTGAAACAACTGGTCGAGCTGTTGCGGGGTGACCCGTCCGACAGACTCTTCTTCGCTGATCATGCCCTCTTCAACCATATCTACTGCAACTTTAATGGCAGCCGCACCGGTACGCTTGCCGTTACGGGTCTGCAGCAGGTACAGATCGCCCTGCTGAATGGTAAACTCGATGTCCTGCATGTCGCGATAGTGCTGCTCGAGGCGGTCCTTGATCTTGAAGAGTTTTTCGTAAATCTCCGGATTTATTTCTTTTAGATATGAAAGGTTTTTAGGAGTTCTAATACCGGCGACTACATCTTCACCCTGCGCGTTCTCGAGGAACTCTCCGAAGAAGACCTTCTCTCCGGTGGAAGGGTCGCGGGTAAAGGCAACACCAGTACCGGAGTTCTCGCCGAAGTTCCCGAAGACCATCGACTGCACGTTCACTGCAGTACCCAGCAGGCCGGTAATCTCATTGATCTTGCGGTATTTGATGGCCTTCTCGTTCATCCAGCTGCCGAGCACTGCATTGATGGATTTGTACATCTGATCTCTCGGGTCCTGGGGAAAATCTTCACCCATCTGCTCTTTGTACACCCGTTTATATACTTCAACCAGTTTTTTCAGATCGGCCGCATCCAGATCGGTATCCAGTTCGACCCCTTTGGCCTCTTTGGCCTTCTCGAGCTCGCCCTCGAACAGCTGCAGGTCCAGTCCCATGGCTACATCGGAGAACATTTGGATAAACCGGCGGTAGGCATCCCAGCCAAAGCGTTCATTGCCGGTCTTCTTCGCCAATCCTTCAACCGCTTTGTCATTGATACCGAGGTTCAGGATGGTGTCCATCATACCGGGCATTGAGATTGCGGCACCGGAACGTACCGACACCAGCAGAGGATCATCGTGATCGCCCAGCTTTTTGCCCATCATTGTTTCCAGTTTTTCCAGATTTTCATCGATTTCAGCTTCTAGCCCATCGGGGTACTGTTGATTCTTTTCATAATAAATTTTACAGACTTCAGCCGAAATGGTGAAACCCGGCGGTACCGGTACTCCCAGGTTGGTCATCTCGGCAAGGTTGGCGCCTTTACCGCCGAGGAACTCCTTCATCCCGGAGTTGCCTTCGGCTTTACCTCCGCCAAAAAAATACACTAATTTCTTTCCCATAGAAACTTATAACCTCCATATCTTTGGGTATTTACCAATTTTATATCTCTAACCATGATGGTAAGATAATTACCTGTTGATGTCAATAAACCCGGAAAACCGTTCCACTTTTATAGACCGGAACTCCGGGGCGCACGGTTACTCTGCCGGCATAAAAAAAGAGGGTGTCTGAACGACACCCCCGGGGATACACACATATTATGCGGTGTACGACTCCAAGTGCATACTGCGGGAAGGATGCTGCAGCCGTTTGATGGCTTTCTTCTCGATCTGGCGGATACGCTCCTTAGTCAGGTTGTATTTATCGCCGATGTCCTTCAGCGACAGTGGAGTCCGTCCATTCAGACCGTAGCGGTACTGAATAATCTCGGCCTCTTTCTCGCTCAGAGTCTTGAGAACCTTGTTGATATCATCCTTCAGCGAGTTATCCATAGCAACCTCTTCAGGTGCGCGGTAATCTCTGTCCTCGATAAAATCGCCGAGCTGACTGGCACCCTTATCGGCATATACCGGGGTTTCTAGCGAAACCAGATCCTGCGATATATTGATCAGGTTGGCAACATGATCCTTGTCCATCATGGTCGCTTCGGCAATTTCATCTATTTCCGGCTCTTCGGCTTTCCCGACCTGCAGCTCCTTACGGGCCTTGTCGATCTGCACCAGTTCGTTGGCACGGTTGAGTGGCAGCCGGATCATACGCGCTTTTTCACTGATGGCCTTCAAGATAGCCTGGCGAATCCACCACACTGCATACGAGATAAAGTGAAAGCCCTTCTCGACATCAAAACGCTCAATCGCATTCATCAGACCGATATTACCTTCGTTAATCAGGTCGGCCAGTGGCAGACCCTGATTCTGATACTTCTTGGCCACATTTACCACAAACCGCAGGTTTGCGTTCACCAGCTTCTCTTTGGCAGCCTTATCGCCCTGCGCAGCGAGCCGCGCATAATGATTTTCCTCTTCACGGGATAGAAGAGGTATTCTATTAATCTCTTTCAGATAAAGAGAAATAATGTTTTCATCATCAAAGGAAGTGGATGCTGTTGTAACTCTCTTGTTCTTTGTCTTGGTTTCCATACTCGCCTCCTACTACCTATATATGCAAGAAGCGTGCCATTTTACAAAGACTCTGAACTATTTTTTATTTTATTATATTACAATGATTTACATTTTCTTTAGTTGTTTAATCAACTTCAGTCGATTCTGTAGTGGGTCATTAATGCCCACTTAGCAGAAAACAGCTGAAATCTGTAGTAAAAATGCCACACACATCGTCACTTCCCCGGTTCCAGTGGGCATTTTTACGAACAGATCACTCTCCGGCGTCATACTGCAGGCCGTCGGAACAGGCAAACAGGTGTGCAAAGTCGATCTTGAACTCGAAAAAGAGGGCCCGTTTCTCCTGCGGCTGCATACCTTCAAGAATACCTGCCGCGCGAATCTCCTGCCAGTAGGCGTCAATAATCTGCATCACATTTTTCCGCTCGGTCTCTGAGTAAAACAGATCCGCCTGTTTGCTGGAAAAATAGCGATAGAGCTGAATAGACTTGAAGCTGTGCCAGTCTGCTTCCTCCCGGTTTGTGTGACGCTTCAACATGCTGCCGGCCGGTCCCTTCGGGTTGATCGAAGAGGCTGAAAACCAGCACTCCCGGGCGTTTTCATGATAGCCGAGCTTCTGCAGCGCGACACCACAGAAGTAAAAGATCTCGCCGAGCGCCTGCACATCCTGGGACGGGCAGGCCTGCAGGGCCTTTTCGAAGCAGTAAGCCGCGTCTTTCGGGTTATGTCGTGCAAGAAAGGTCTTCCCGCGGTTGGTGAATAAAATCCATTGGTGCATATATACTATATCCTCTTGCTATTACGTAGTTAAAATACAAAAATTAACTACTGTGGGCAAGCATTCTTTTTTTTCATATTTGTGCTTGACCCGTCTAATTTTCATTCGTATATTTTGAACGAAGTTCCTACACATGTTGTAATGTGAAATATTTTAAATACTAATTCAGGAGGAAGGTATGAAGATAAAGCCGCTTGGTGATCGAGTG
>CAZAMY010000086.1:0-8481 GCA_964485995.1 uncultured Sediminispirochaeta sp. | reverse complement strand
GTCTTTGTGGCATCGCCAATGCTGCTGGGGTGGAGAAGAAGCCGCGAGAAAAAGAAAAGAGTAAAGCGCGGCTTGCCGCCCACACCAACCAAGACCGAGATAGAGGAAAAAGCCGCTCCCGAAAAAGGCGAAGTCAAACCTGCCGAACCGAAGAAGGCTGATGAGGAGATCGAAATCCCATCGGCTGAGAGGAAACAGAAAGGCAAACGCAAAGAGCGGAAAAAGAAAAAATAGATTCACATAGTGCTGAAAGCCAATTATAGATGGGGCCTTTTCACCTTTCGGGTGGAAAGGCCTTTTTGTTTTTATTATATTAAACCTAATGAAACAGCGAACAGTGAAGAGAGCCGAAGTCCTGGGCTTCTGCATGGGAGTTCGGGCCGCAATGAAAAAAGTAGAACGGGCGGCGGAAAAAGCGCATGATGGCGAGAATGTCGCCACTTACGGGCCCCTGATCCACAACCGGCAGGCCATAGAGAGCTTATCCGATAAGGGCGTCGGGCAGGTGAACGCACCGGAGGAGATAGAAAGCGGCACGGTGGTTATCCGGGCCCACGGGGTACCGAAAGAGATTTTCGATCGCCTGAAAGACCATGGGGTAAAGGTTATAGACGGCACCTGTCCACGGGTTTTGCGTTCGATGCGGGTAGTAGAGGAATATTGCCGCAGAGGCTGCCACATTATCCTGGTGGGCGATCCAAACCACGGTGAAGTCGAAGCTATTGCCAGCTACAGCGATGATATTACAGTTGTGGAGAACGCCGCGCAAGCCGCCGGAATCGACGTTCCCGAAAACACAATGGTTATTGCACAAACAACTATTTCACAAGGCGAATATGATGCTGTCTGCGATGTGTTGTACCGCAAGAATCCGAACATAACCATTGTCCAGAGCATCTGTCCCGCCACTCAGGAGCGTCAATCAGCACTGGAAAGACTGGCGGATGAGGTGGAGGCAATTGTAGTTATTGGCGGTAAAAACAGTTCTAATACAAAGCGGCTGTTCAACCTGGCAGAAAATACCGGTAAGTCGTCCTGGCATATCGAGAATGCCGAAGAAATTCCTGCGGAACTTGCCGATTACAGCAGCATAGGAGTAACCGCTGGAGCCTCTACACCCGACTGGGTGATAGAAGAGGTTGAACAGAAACTAGAAGAGTTGTAAGGGAGGAGCTATGCAAGGTTTATTAAACGAGATTGAGACTCGAAGAGCATTGCGGGGATTAAGTGATGCGCCGATTGATGCGGATGTACAGGACAGGATTATGACTGCCGCAACCTATGCCCCCTCCTGTTCTAATAAACAGCCGTGGCGTTTTATTGTAGTAACGAACGAGGAAGCCCGGGCGAAGGTACAAGAAGGACTTCTTGGCGGAAATTACTGGGCTACGAAGGCTCCGATGTTTGTCCTGGCGGCCACAAGACCTGATCTTGATTGTAATCTCAAGGACAGGCGCGAATACGCCCTGTTTGACCTCGGGCAGGCGGTAATGAGTTTGCAGTACCAGGCGGTGCATGAAGGCTTGATTGCCCATCCGATGGCTGGGTTCAAGGATACCGTTCTGAAGGAGCTGTTCAATATACCCGAGGACTATGTCCTTATAACGGTGATTGCAATTGCACACCCGGGCGGTGACTCTGAGTTGAGCGACAAGCACAAAGAGCTTGAACGCTCCACACGATCGCGGGTAGCCCCTGAACAGGTTATTTCAGCAGATACGTGGAATTTCTCCGAGTAACTACAATACTATTGGTTTAGCGCGGGGCAAATGAAAAGCCGTCGAGCTGAAAACCGGCAGATGCAAAGTCACAGAGCATTGAGAAGGGCAGGGGATGCGAAATGAGGTAGCCCTGGTAGTAGTCACAGGAGTGCTGGTGCAGAAACTCCAGTTCGTGCAGCTGTTCCACACCTTCGGCCACAATTCGATACTCGAGCTGTTGTGCGAGTTGAATGATCGAGGCCACTAATGCCCGGGTGGTTTCATCATTGTGAAGTTTCCGAATAAACGCTTTATCGATTTTGAGGGTATCGAAGGGAAGTTCGCGTAAATAACTCAAAGAAGAGTATCCTGTCCCAAAATCGTCGAGCGAAATAGAAAAACCCTCCTGCCGGAGGCACTCTAAATCCTTCTTTACTGACTCGAAATTTTCTACCAGCGAGCTCTCGGTGACCTCAAAACAGACTGATTTGGTGTCAATTTGAAAGCTGCTGAATTGCTGGATGATGTTGCGACAGAGTTCATAGCCCTTGAATTGCTTGGCTGAGAGGTTGATATGTACCCTGAGATCAAGTCCGGCGGCCTGCATCTGTACCAGGTCTGCGGCCACTCTATTCATAATCCATTCGCTGAGCGGGAGAATCAAGCCGGTTACCTCTGCCAGAGGAATAAACTCGGATGGAGAGATATGCTGATACTCAGGATGTGTCCAGCGTACGAGCGCCTCGGCACTGGTGACCTCTCCGGAACGGTCTAAAACCGGCTGGTAGAACATGGTAAACTCTTCTCTGTTGAGGCTTTCTCTGAGGCCGTGGATCAGTTTGAGACGTCGGCTCGCGTTCAGGGCCATCTCCGGGTTGTAGAAGGTGTAACGGTTCCGGTCGGTTTTAGCTGCCGAGAGTGCACGCATGGCGTTCTTGAACAGCTCCTCCGGAGAATCTCCGTCGTCGGGAAAGAGCGTCAGTCCGATGCTCATGCTGAGAAAGAGGTTATCGACTCCGATGACGAAGGGCAGTTTGAAAACCTCCATTAAGCGATCGGCAACCTCCATGAGGCCGTCAGAATCGATTTGTTGATCAGGAAGTATGGCGAACTCGTCACCCCCGGTTCGAAAGACCGGTTTTGAATTGCCGAACTCCTCGGCTATTCTGTCTGCCACCAGTTTTAAGAGATAATCTGAAATTTCCTCTCCGTAGGCATCTACAATTGCACCGAAATTATCCAGGTCGACTAAAAGAAAACCCCTTTGTTCGTTCCTCTCACGGGCCTGATTCAAGTGCCTGGCCGCACGCATGAAGAAGGATTTACGGTTCAAGAGGCCGGTCAGGTCGTCATAGTAGGCCATATGCTGCAGTTCGGCTTCTTTACGGGTTAGATCGTCGTGGGCAGCTTGCACCAGCTTTGCTTGATTCAGAAAATAGCGTATGTAGGCTGACAGACCGAAAAGTACAAAAATAGTGGCCGAGAGACTAACGCGGGAGTAGGTAAGGCTCCCGAACGGGTCGAAGTACACGCCGGTGAGATTTTTTATGAGGGCACTCATACCAAATACTATTGCAATCAAAAAGCCGATTAAAAACTGCATCAGATAGTTGAAATCTCTGGACAGTATCATCTCAGTAAAAACGAGAATGATCGAATAGATTATAAGAAACAACAGAACGAGGTCGCGGATGCGAAATGCAATTCCCTGGGCCCCGCGCCCGATGGCACTGGCGAGATTATCAGTGTGTGCCCTCTGGACAGTTACTGAGATAAACAGGTCGGGAGCTGTAAAGGCGATTCCCGCCAGAATAAGACAGAATGCAGCCCCGAAAGTCACCAGCCAGCGGTTGATGCTGCGCAATCTGCGGTTCAAACTGAGGATTGAGTTGAGAAAGTAGGGAAACAACGGGATAAAGAGTCCGGCGCTCAGCTCCTGCAGCCGGTTGAACTGCAGTGCCGCATAGATGTGCCCCTGCATCCCACCTAGATAGTTCGTAAACAGATCAAAAATGACATAGAGGAAGGCCGCTGAAGCGAGCAGCATGATAGCCAGATAAATTCTCTGGTTGAACTTCATGTAGATATAGACAAAGATAAACAGCACCGGAAACAGGAGTCCGGTGGTTATCAGTGGAATGATCATTTCTGATAGCGTCATTGGCATACCCTAACAGAAACTATAAGTGATTGTAAGCGAGCTCTGCAATGCAGAGAGCAATTTTATTGACAACAGAGAGCTATCCACTATATAATTAATTCATTAAATGAAATAAAAGCCGAAATCTTCACCTTTTAGGAGCGGGACAATGAAAACGGGAAACATGCTGATTGGGCAGTCCGGTGGGCCCACAGCGGTCATCAACTCCAGTTTGAGCGGGGCACTGGAGGCTGCGGCCGGAATGAGAGATATCCACAAAATCTACGGAATGCGCTTTGCAATTGAAGGGCTACTGCAGAGAGACTTGATTGATATGAGTGATATGACCATGGAGGACATTCAGGGTTTACAGTCGACCCCGGGCTCGGCGCTGGGCTCCAGCCGCTACAAACTGCAGGAGGAGGACCTTCCGAAAGTGAAGGCGGTGTTGGAGGAGTTCAATATCCGGTACTTCTTTTTGATCGGCGGTAACGACACAATGGATACCATTCATCGCATAGAACGGTACTGCCGAGAGACCGGATACGAATTAGTTGGCGTAGGAATTCCAAAAACTGTGGACAACGACTTATTCGGTACCGATCATACTCCCGGCTTTGCCTCGGCAGCACGGTATATTGCGCTCTCTGTCCAGCAGGCGGGGCGCCTGGCCGATGATATGCAGAGGGTGGACCGTTATGCTGTGTTTCAGACGGTCGGACGGGAAGCCGGCTGGCTGGCAGCGGCGGCTGCTTTGGCCAAGAGAAGAGAGAGTGAGGCCCCGCACCTCATCTACTTTCCAGAGCGACCGCTCAACCGAAAACAGACTATACAGGATGTGAATGCGGCTATTGAAAAGTACGGCTGGTGCTACATTGTAGTCGGCGAGGGTGCGCTGTGGGATGACGGGACACCCGTCTCTGCGGCAGTTGAAAAGGACAGATTTTCTAATGTTGAATTCGGAGCAATGGGCGGAGCCAGCGCTGCACTCAGTCTGCACGCCCTCATCCGTGCAGAAACCGGCTATCGGGGCGAATTTCAGATTACCGAATCGCTGCCGATGTGCGCCATCGACCGGGCCAGCCCACCGGATCAGAAGGAGGCCTACCACTGCGGGAGACAGGCAGTTGAACTGGCTGTAGAAGGGACGAGCGGAGTCATGGTCAGTATTCGGCGTATTTCAAATGACCCCTACCAGGTCGAGTTCGCCACCGTAAAACTGGAGAATGTGGCCATCAAAGCTAAACCCCTTCCGGACAATTTTATCAATGCCGCCGGCAACTATCCGACACAGGAGTTCTTTGAGTATGCTGCACCACTGGTGGGCGAGTTTCCCGAATACGTTACCCTGAGGAGCAGCACATGAATCTCGGCGAATCAAAATACTCCCGGTTTGCTTTGGTGAAAGAAATGCTCGAAACGGCGGAGGTCGTCAGGTCGATGGACCCGGCACTCTTCTCCGCATATTCTAGGCCAGAGAAGAAGGTCTTGTTGAGCGGGGAGGGGTCTTCTCGGATATTTCCGGCAAAAAACCTGAAGGCATCTGCACTCCAGCAGGGGTATCCTCAGTTTATTCATACCGAGAACTCCCTGCAGAGCAGGGAGTATCAGCTGGAGGGCTATTCGGTATTGATAGCATCGAACTCCGGAAAGACGGCCGAGGCCGTGCGCCTGATTCAGCATATACGCAGTTCTTATTCGGCGAGGATCACCGGTGTCAGTGCCCACGCCGATACGCCTATCATGAATGCCGCCGATGAGACCTATCTGCTGCGATGCGGCCCCGAAGAGGCGGTGGCGGCTACGAAATCGGTTGTCGAGCAGGCCCTGTTTTATGATCTGCTGTTTCGATACTACAATGGAGCTGAGATGCCCGATCTGCGCAGCCTGGCTGACACCATTCAGCACGTACTGAGGGCGGAGGTGCCGGCGCCGGTGCTGGATGCACTCTCCCCAGCCCGGACCATCTATTTTGCCGGACGAAACAACGGTGTTGCCGAAGAGCTGCGTCTCAAAACGAATGAGATTGCTCGCAGAAAGTCAGACTATTTAGAGGGTACTTATGCGGTGCACGGGATTGAGGAGGTGATGCAGCCGGATGAAGTGGTGGTGGTACTAGAGCCCTTTCCGGAAGAGCAGAAGAAGTTCAAAGAGGTGTTAGAGCAGGGAGTTGGAATGAAAGTTGTAGCAATTGCAGCCCGTGAAACCGTGTTCCCCACCTTCATAATTCCCGAAAACGCCGGATTCGATGCGTATGTACAGCTATCGGCCGGCTGGAATCTGTTGGTGGAGCTGGGAATACGCAGCGGCGTAAATGTGGACAAGCCGGCCCGGGCCAGAAAGGTAGGGAATGAATATGCAGTTGAGTAGGCTGGAGGATGGTCGGCTGATTCGGGATGAGAAGCTGGAGAGGATTATCCCCCACACGAGCACGGGAGCTGCACGGTGGCTGTTTATCGCGCCCCACGACGACGACATCGTGATCGGCGCCGGTCTGCTCTTACAGCAGGGGGTGCAGGAAGGCCTGCAGATAAAGGTGCTTGTAACTACCGACGGCTCCATGGGCTACTGTGATCTAAAGCAAAAAGATTCGATCGCGGAGATACGGCGACGGGAAACCCGGGAGTCTTTTGCTAAAATCGGGATTCAGGATGTTGAATGGCTCGACTATCCGGACGCAAACTTGATGCGCCACATAGGCCGCCGGCCCGCCGCAGAGCCGGATGAAATTGCAGGCTTCTCCGGTCTGCAGAACAGTTACACTGCACATCTGCGCTCGTATCGCCCCACTCATGTGTTTATCATGAGCGAGAATGATTACAACCCCGACCACAAGGTGGTCTATCAGGAGGTTCTCATCTCGCTGTTTCATGCCGAAGGGGCCATATGGCCGGAACTCGGCCCCCCGTTACAGCAGCGGCCGCAGATATATGAGATGGCCGGTTACTGCAACTTTCGAAAAAACCCGAACGTGGAAATTAGGGCGGACCTGGCCGAACTGGAAACTAAACTGGAGGCGGTGTATGCCTTTCGGTCGCAGAAACAGATCGGCCTACTGGTGGAAAACTTGAAGCGGAACGGACCCTACGAGTATCTGCGGGATCTGGGATTCGACTATTATTCACCCGGCCGCTATCGCCAATTATTCCGCAGTGCCGAGAATGAGGTGGGGGAAGTATGAACTACCGAGTACGGCAATTCAAGCGCCACGGCATCGACTACCTCAAACTCGAATCTACCAAAACCGGAGAGTATGTGCTGATTCTCCCCGGTAGCGGAGGAACGGTACATCAAGTTGCGCTCCGTCCGGACAGCGGCGCAGCTCAAGAGCTTCTGGAGAATGATCCTCCTGAGGATATCTTAAGGAATCCGTGGTTCCGAGGAAGAATCCTGTTTCCGTTTGATGATCGCGTACATGCCGGGCGCTACAGTTTCGATGGAGTGGAGTATCAGCTGCCGATTAATGATCCGGACGGAGAAGATGCACTGCACGGATTCCTGTACTCGCAGGCTCTGGAGTTGAGCCGCAGTGAGGCTTCGCAGCAGAAAGCAAGTGCGGTTCTGGTGGGAGAGGTGGCAGAGCGGCCTGGATATCCCTTTCATATGGGCATACGGCTTACCTACACTTTGGATTCAGAGGGTTTTCATCTGGGTATGAAGATTACAAACAGCGGTACGGAGCCGGCCCCTTTTTCTGTCGGGTGGCATCCCTATTTCAAGTGTGCAGCACATACTGCGGCGGGCACTGCGGCCAACAGCGAACTGTGCATTCCGGCTGACCGCTACGTCGAGATGGATGAAAAACTGGTGCCGAGCGGCCGGCTGGTGCCGGTGGAGGGGAGTCAGTACGATTTTCGCCGTAAAAAGCGGATCGATACAATCACCCTGGATCACGGTTTCGAGAATCCTGCCGGGTATATGGAGTACACCGCCAATGGCTTGAATATCAGGATTATACAATCGGAGCTGTTCGCTTATTCCCAGGTCTTCGTACCGCCGAGCCGCAGCTCGATTGCTCTGGAGCCGATAAGTGCGGCAACCGACGCTTTCAACAAGCCCGAGCTGGGATTACGGGTCTTGGCTCCCGGTGGGGAAGCGGAGGGGCGAATTTCGGTGCTGTTGTCAAAATCCCGGATTACTTAGTAGCGTTGGCCAGCATATTAGTCCAGATTTTCTGACTCATGCCCTGCATACCGGCCTGCGGAACCCGGTAGAGTTCGTTCAGCATATTCGCAGCGGCTCCTGCAGCCGCATCATAGGTTACATCCTGCAATGTCTCGAGACTGCATTTCGAGTGTTCCAAATAGCGGGCTGTCGGCTGCAGCTCTGCGGAGAGGATGTCGATGATCATCTCCTTTTCTCCAGCTAAATCTCCGCCTATTAAGACTGCCCGTGGATTGAGCAGGGACACTGCAAATGCAAGGTTCTGCAGGACCTCCCGTATGAGCCTGCGTTTAATCTCCCGGTTCTCTTTCAGCTGGCGTGTCTCTGGAGGTAGAAGCGAGACTTCGGATTGATCGAAGCGGTTCAAGAAGGCGCTTCTGAACTCTCCGGCCCGGTGGTTTTCGCCGCGATACAACTTTCCTTCGATGACTATTCCGATACCTATGCCGACCGCCGGAAAATCAGCGGGCATTTCAT
>CAZAMY010000085.1:6691-8485 GCA_964485995.1 uncultured Sediminispirochaeta sp. | reverse complement strand
CAACTCGATGTCGTTGTTGAAATCCAACGAGACGCCTGGGAACCGGATCGACGATTTCGGGACCTTCGAGAAAAAGCTGGACACCTACAAGCGCAGTACCGAACTAGGCCCGCGGGAAAAACTGATTATTCGTAGCCTGATGAACTATGCACATCAGTTAAAAGAGAGTGTGCTGGCCTATAAATAGTCTGTAAATGAAACAAAGCGGCCCCGGGAGGAAGGGAGTAAGTCAGCCCCCCGAGGCCAAGGCACATTGAGGAAACCTTAAAAAGAAGACTTTAATTAATATAGATCCTGATTCATCCCGACGAAGGTGTCGATGATTACGGTTTTCGCTTCATCGATCAGCTCTTCCTGTTCATCGGCATCCATTGATTCGGGAGCAACCACTATCTTATAGATCAGTGAGGTCTTTTTGATCGAACTTCTCTCGAACTCGATGCTTTTCTCCACTTCCATATTGTATTTAAGCGAGCAATCCTCATCTTCTATACTCTCCGGCACATCTTTCCGCAGACCGATGCTGGTATAGTCGATTTTTCGGCTTCCATCGAGCAGTGGCCCGATCGACAAAAGCGAGCCGGAATAGGTAAGGGCCAGGGCTGCCCGCTCATCATCCGTTTCAAAGCTGGCCACCTCGTCCATGCCCAGTTCGATCATCTTGTTTTCAAATGCTTCAAGCTTTTCCGACCAGCTGTCGGCCAGCATCTGGATTGTCTCTTCATCCTGTCCCAGTCCGAAAGATGTGGCTACATATTGCAGATGTTTGAGAATGTTTTCAGGTATAGTTGCGTGTGTTTCCATAATTAATCCTCCTTATGTGAAAAGCATAGCCCCTGAGGCTGGAAAAGCGTATATGCCGTTTGGTATAATTTAAGTATATGAGTGCAAGTGAATGGTATCTGCAGGGACAACTTCCCGACAATTCACCCTGGATAGTGCCCATCTATAAACACAGATTCAGCATTGGACGCGGTGCAGACCGCGATCTTATTCTCTCGACAGCCGGGGTTTCCCGGCGGCATGCCGGTTTGTATCGGGAGGGGGATGAGCTGTATATTGAAGATTCCGGTTCGAGAAACGGAACCTACTTGAATGGCAGCCCGGTCGGGCAGAGAACCCTGGTTCATCACAATGACATCCTGCAGATAGGCGGCTATGAGTTCACCATACGCTACCGCGAGCAGAGCGAGGTGGCCGATCAAACGGTATTAGAGTCACAGCAGTCTCCCACAAACGACTTCGCCCGGGCGTATGGTCTCTCAGAGCGCGAACAGGACGTGCTCTATTTGCTGCTGCGGGGAAAAACTGTTCCTGAAATCGGAGAGAAACTGTACATCAGCCCCGGTACCGCTAAACTCCACACTCAAAGCATCTATAAAAAAACAAGTTGTCACAGCCGGATGGAACTGGTTACCCTATACCGCGGGCCGGTGAGCTGAGTTACTCCGAGCGACCGCCGTAGCCGCGGCCGAACCAAAACGAAAAATCGCGCTGTGTTTTGGCTGATTTCTGCTGCTCGATCTGCGAAAGGGCTGAGGCCGGCTGATGATGAAATCCGGGGACCCTTCGAATAAACATCAACGACTCCTGCTGCAGTGAATGCAGGTGCCTGCGGATGATGCCCGCTGCGCACTCTGCGGTAAACAGCAGTAGTGCGATCAAGACTAGTGGACGCCAGCGGACTGAATCGCGGCTGTCAGCCCTTTTCTGTTCGGATTGGGCTGTTGAGAAGAGCTCCTGCGGATACAGGCGGCTGTTTTCGGAATACTCTACCAGCCGCCCGCCGCTCCT
>CAZAMY010000085.1:0-6681 GCA_964485995.1 uncultured Sediminispirochaeta sp. | reverse complement strand
CTCCTGCATGAGTTCGGTGTTCTGTTCTGAGTTCAGGGTGGGGGTGAGCTCGGGGGAATAGGGCCTGTGCAGTACGCGGGTATAGCGGGCTGCCGAGGCTGGATCGACCCCGTCGCGGGCTGCGAGGCTGAGAACTGTGTCGCCGGATTCCGATTGAGGAATTACCGTGTTGTAGCGGCCGGGAGCAGTCTGCGGAATTACGGTACGTAAATTTTCCCGGTCGGAGTAGAGTACCGAGAGATTGAGGCTGGCATTGTTGATAAAGGCGCCGGTAGTGTCCCGCAGTTCGCACTCCAGAGCAAGTGAGTTATCGACGCCCGGTTTCAGCTGAACAAAGAGACTGTTCGATTTCATGGGCGTGGCACACCAGCGCAGCAGCTGTCCCCACAGCCGGGGGAACTGCGCATGCTGCAGGAGTGCATCCGACCAGGTGCCCGCTAAATCGGAGGTAAATGCGGCGCTGCGCCCCAGACCGTAGTGTCTAACCGACAGCAGCGGATACTCATCGATACCGGTAATAATCTGTTGTGCTTCATCTTTTGTATAGGCGAGCACTCCTCCCCGCATCGCCGGCAGTGGAGAGTCGATACCCTGCAGTACCGGATGTTGTTCGGCCTGAACCGGAAAATACGGCTCTTCAGTAATCAGCGACCTGGACAGCATTCGGGCCTCGGTAATGAAAATCTGCGGCGCCTCCTCTATCGATTCGGCGGCATAAAACCGTCCTCCGCCCACGCGGGCCAGAGTTTCCATAAAGCTGCGGTTGGAGTCCTTTCCGATAGATACAGAGGAAACCGTTATCTCCTGAGCGGCAATCTCGGCAATAAGAGCTTCGTAGTCTGCCGATTTGACCAGGCCGTCCGAGAGAACCAGAATGTGACGTACCTTAGCCGGGTCGCTGCGCAGTACCCGCAGCGCCTCCTGCAGCGCAATTTCCAGGTCCGTGCCGCCGCCCGGACTGATGCGGGCCAGATCCTGCATGATCCTGCCCCTTTCACCGGCTTTGGTTACAGGGACGATCCACTGTGCATCGGCATCGAAGCTGAGTACCCCTACCGAATAGTAGGGGTTCATCACCTGCACCGCCGACAGTGCGGACTGCTTGAGAATGTCGAGTTTCTGTCTTGTCCCCATGGATGTATTGCCCATACTGCCGGATTTGTCCATTACGATGATCATTGTAAGGGCGGGGGTACTCATAGAAGAGGAGATATCCATATCCACCGGCAGCAGCCGTTCAACAGGTGTTTTATAGTATCCGCCGGGACCGAAACTTTTGTCGGAACCCAGCATCACGAATCCGCCGCCCAGCAGCCGCACATAGCGGTCTATCGCCAGCATGGTGTCGAAGGAGATAGAGGATGCCGGAACATTGTCGAAGATCACCGCATCCCAGGCTGCATAGTGAGCTACCTCCGCCGGCAGCTGTCCGGGGCGGCGTATTTCTACTTGGAAGTCCTGTCGTTCGAGTATCTCTACCGGGAATCGGCTAGCCTCTTGGTCTTCGCTGACGTACAGCAGCCGGTTCTTACCGGGGACGAAGACACTCACTTTGCCGTAATCGTTCTGTGGTTTTAGATCGTTGCTACCCGAAAGATATACCTCGTAGGTGTGCAGTCCCTGTGTTTCTATCCGCTGGACAAACGAATAGTAGTTGCGGCCGCTGCGGACAGAGATATCCATCTGCCCCAGGTATTCCTGATTACGGTAGAACTGCAGGCCTCCGTTGAAATCGTGGCTGGAGACCAGTTCGATATTCAGGCGGTGAGATTCTCCCTGCAGTACTTCCGGCGGGGTCGAAAGCGTGAGTATGCCGGCATCACGGCTGCTGTCGCTGTGCAGGAGTACTGTTGCCGGGACTGATTGGGCGGATAAGCGTTCTGCCGCCCGTTGTACACTTCCTTGGCTCTGCTTTCCGTCGCTGAAAAGAACCACCCGGCCTTTGGATCCCTCCGGAATGAGTGCAAGCGCCTGATTGAGGGCTTGTTCGAGGTCGGTTCCGGTTTTCCGCATTTCACCCCTCATGTCAATTTTGGCATGCGGTTGCACGGTAGTGTATTCAACCACAGGGTTCTCTGCAAAGCTTACCAGGCTCGCTCCGCCCTTACCGGCGGTATCGCGGATCAGGAGTTCCAGGTTTTCCGGCAGAGAATCTGCATGGGGCATGCTTTCCGAGCGGTCGACCAGAAAAACCGTATGGGACTCCTCCGGTTCCATGAGGAACTGCGGCTGGGCGAGGGTCAACAGGAGCAGCAGCAGAACTGCCGCCCGCAGCGCTGCTCGCAGTCTACACCAGACTGTTTTTCGGCATGTCACAAAAAGCAGGTAGATCCAAAGCGGTGCGGCCAGGATCGGCAGCAGCCACAAGGGGGCGTTGAAGGCGGCGGTCAGTGCATTCATTCCGGCCTCCTGCCTGTATACGATAGAACCCATTCGGCCGCAGCGGCCACCAGCATTACCGCCACCAGCAGCTGCCAGAACTCGCGGCTACTGCCGCCGGTTTGATCGGTATGTGCCGGTTGAGCGGACGGGTTCAGCTGAGCTGCAGGTGCCGCCGGGCCAGCGCTCATCTGCAAGCGCGGGGTGATGTCGGACTCTTCAGCGCTCAGCAGATTCACCCCGATCTTCACTCCTCCAAAGCTCTGCTCGCGGTAGAGGCCGGCCCGGCGTATCCCGTCGATCTCTAACTGGTGATTTGTGATTCGGGCGCTTACTCCATTGCCTGTACTGCTACCGAACTGCACGCGTCCGTCGGTCAGTGCGTGGGGAAAGCGGATAGAGCTGCCCGTACGGAACACGGCGGTTCGCTCGGGCAGCATTCCGGCATAGGCCCACCACACTGCATTGGACATAAATACGGGAAAAAGGGGGGAATACGGGAGGTCGCTCTGCCGCAAGTCGAAGTGCAGCTGCATTCGGCGAGCCCCGTTTTCTGATGTTGTTATCAATGGGCGATCGGCTGAGCGAACCAGTATCCGGCTGTCCGCCGGCATACGAAGCACCGCTTCCGAGCTTACCAAGCTGCTGAGCCCAGTAAAATCGAGACCTGCGAGTACTGGGTGGCTTGAGGCCTGGTGGGCGAATGCGGCGGTGGTCAGGTTGGATTGAGCCTCATCCGGCTTTTGGTTTTGTCGCGAGTCTATTTTCAGCACTGCTGCAGGAAAACTGAGTCGTCCCAGCGGCCCGTCGAACAGCACTACATCGTAGAGGCCCTTCACAATCGGATCGTTGGAGATGAATGCATCCACTTCACCGAAGACCGCGAAAAAGTTTTCCAGAAACAGGTTGCCCGGAGTAACACAGAGCACTTTCGGGCGGGGCAGCCGTGGAATAACGCCGAAAGCCGTGTTATCTGCTTCCAGGGCATCCGGCTCGTCTATCTGCAGCCGGAAGATGTCGCCGGGCTGCCCGCGCAGGGTGTGGACCCGACTGAAAACGCGCCCGGCGGAGGCGGCAAGGGTACCGGTACTTTGGGCGGTTTCATTCGACAGGATTGGAGTGCCGTTTTGCAGTAGAGAATAAGAGAGCTCGAGCTCGCTTCCGGAAGAACCGAAGAACCCGCACAACACCTGATACTCGTTTTCTCTGCGGGGGACCTTTCGAATAGAGAAGCGGCTGATGCCGCTGTTGTCAGCCGCTTCACCGAACAGCCGGGTCTGCAGGCCGGGATACTCGCCTGCCAGCTGAAATGCTCCGTCGGATAAGAGCAGCACCCTTGCATCGGCGGAGGGAGAGCGCAGGTCGTAGGCCAGTTGCAGCGCCGTATCAGCATCGCCGGCCTCGTCGGAGGGAGTCAGTGAGCGTAGTGCCGCCGTCACTGCAGTGCGGTTTTCTGTAAATCTGTGGATAATCCGCGGCCGGGCGGCCAGTTCGATCAGTGCAATTCTGCGGCTCCCGCCGTTTTCCGCGACCGGCTCGTTTACTATTTCAATGGCGGTATTGCGAGCCTGCGTGAAGCGGCTGATACCGTCGTGAGTTACCTGCATACTGGCAGAGGTATCTAAGACAATGATGGTATCCTGTACTCTCTGCTGCGGCGGGCTGTAGAAACTCAATCCGGCCAAGGCCATAATGCCGCTGAGCAGCACTGTCAGCTGCAGTAGCAGGAGGAGGTTTAAGCGAGAACGAGCGTGGAAGCGGCGCTGTGATCTGCTTTGGAGTACCTGTCTCCATATCATCGTTGAAGGAACGTCGGCCTTACTCCGCCGCCGATTGAAGGCCAGGAAGAGAATCCACAACAGCGGTATAATCAATAATAGAAGCAACCACGGTCGGGTGAAAGCGATCATTTCAGGTGGATTCCCCTTTTCAGATATTCAAATATGATGTCCTCCATTGCCACTTCGGTGGAGGTGCGAATAAACTCGATCCCCCGTTCAATACAGTAAGTTCCGATTTCATCGCTGTAGCTGTCGAGGATGCGGCGGTATTCGGCAATTTCACCCTGATCGATTTCAAGCGAAAGCTGTTCACCGCTCTCCATGTCTACCAGGCGGCTGCTGCCGGTCAGGGGAGGTCGCATCTCATCCGGGTGGAGGATCTGAATAAGCAGGATTTCAAAGCCGCGGAACAGAAGTGCGCTCAGCCCCTCCTGCACCGCCGCAGGCGAAAGCAGATCGCTCAACACGATTGCCAACCCGGGATAGCGTTCGCTCTGAGCATACAACTGCAGGGAGGCGGCCAGGTCGGTGCTGCCTGCACTCTGCAGCGATCCAATAAAGCTGAACAGCGGGCCCACGCTTCCTTTAGCCGGACCGGCTGTTTTGGCGGCGTGGGGGATTTCTGTCACCGGAATAATTTTAACGCGGTCCTGTTTGGAAACCGCAATATACGCGAGGGCTGCGGCTATCCGGCCGGCACACTGTAGTTTCGACGGGGTGCCGTAACCCATGGATGCGCTCGTATCGATAAACAGATGAACGGTCATCTCCTCTTCGGCATGAAACATCTTGACCACAGTACGCTTGAGACGGGTGTAAATACTCCAGTCGATGTACCTGAAATCATCACCCTGATGGTATTCGCGGCGATCGTAGAACTCGAGACTGTTCCCCCGGCGGTAGGAGCGGTGGCGGCCTATGCGCTCACCCCGTAATCCGCTCCCGGCCAGAAGGGAGAGTGTTTCGAGTTTTTTCAGAAATGTCTCATCGAGAATGGGATTCATTTCAGCTCCGGTACCGATTCGAGAATCTCTGCAATCAGGGCCTCGGGGCTTACCCCTTCGGCCTCCGCCCGGAAGGTCAGAATCAGTCTGTGGCGCAGAGCCGGCAATGCGGCCCGGCGGATATCTTCAAAAGCCAGGTTGAGTCTTCCCTCGGCAAAAGCAAACGCCTTGCCGGCCATCAGCAGGGTCTGTGCGCCCCGCGGGCTGGCTCCGTACCGGATATAGGGGCTGTCGTGTTCACCGGTCTGATGAGTGGCCGTAATAATGCGGACTGCATACTCTTTGACCTCATCGGCAGCCGGAATTTGATAGATGAGCCGGCGGATCGCATGCAAACTCTGTAATGAAGCCACCGCCGCCGCCCGATACGGCGTTGGAACTGTAGTGCGTTCGAGTATTTCCAGCAGCTCACCTTCGGAGGGAGGGCGTATGTGTATCTTGAAAAAGAATCTGTCCAGCTGCGCCTCGGGAAGCGGGTAGGTACCCTCCATTTCGATGGGGTTTTGCGTGGCCAGCACCAGGAAGGGCTCCGGCAGGGAGTAGGTCTGCACTCCGACCGTAACCTGTTGTTCCTGCATCGCTTCCAGCAGAGCCGATTGAGTTTTTGGAGTCGCCCGGTTTATTTCATCTGCCAGCAGCAGGTTCGTGAACAGTGGACCTTTACGGAACTGTATTTCATTACGTGAGTCGTGCTGTGAAACCAGGATGTTTGTTCCGATAATATCCGCCGGCATCAGATCGGGGGTGCACTGGATTCTGGTAAAATCGAGACTGAACAGGTCCGATAGGGTTTTGATCATCGTAGTTTTTCCTACCCCGGGCACTCCTTCCAACAGCGCATGCCTTCCCAGAAGCACGCAGACCATCAGCTCATCAAGGACCTGTGATTGACCGACGATTACTTTACCGATTTCATCTCGGATCGCCTGTACATTCTGCAGTGATTGTTCAACGACTAATTCGGTTGATTCCATTTTCCGGCTCCTTAAATCTATTGTTTCTGCTCAGCTTCACTAATTCCTACCGAGTAAAGATATTCGGATGCAATCTCGCGTTCGTCTATGGGGATGCGGTACCTGTTCATGACCCCTTCTACCGACTGTACGAACTCGGGGCTCAAGTCGAAAGTCTCCAGGCGGACACTGCCCACTTCCGCTTCAGAACGGGTGACGATGCGGGTGTCTGGCTCGAGCGATCCGGACTGTTCCTCATCCTGTGAGTCGAGGGACTGCGGCGCGGGCAGTTCCCGTTCTTCGAAAACAAACTCAAAGCTGTCCTGAAACCGGTCTGCTTCAGTTGTTTCTCCGGCTAGAGAGCCGGTGGTTCCGGTGCTGCGACCGCCATCGGAATCGGCCGCTTCGGTATTTTCGCCAGTTCCGGAGGATCCGGGGGTCTGCGGGGGTCCGCCAAGCCCGCCATCGCGAGAGGCTTCGGCGCTCTCTGTGCTGCTTGTACTCCCAGCAGTTCCGGCAGATTCTCCGTCCGGGGATGCGGGATCTTCAGCCGTTTTATTGCCA
>CAZAMY010000084.1:0-8577 GCA_964485995.1 uncultured Sediminispirochaeta sp. | reverse complement strand
ACAGCGATGCGGCCATGGCGGTGCTAGACAAAAAGAAAAATCTCCGGATTATGGAAATCCGGAATATTGACCGGCTCCAGCAGCTGACTGCGGCACCTCACGTTGACTTCCGCTCCCTAATCGACGGAGGATTGATTGTACAGTGGTCGTATACCACCCATATACTTTCGGCAGAAGATTTTCTACCGGCGGAAACCGACTACAAAGGCACACACTACACGATCAACCGCAGTCCGAGCCCCCGGGAACTGCAGGACCTCCTGTTCGGCTGGCAGGTCGAAAGCGGAGTAACCAGCAATTCAGTACTCTACGTGAAAAACCGAACCACAGTGGGTATCGGAACAGGCGAACAGGACCGGGTAGGCTGTGCCGAAATAGCCCGCGATAAAGCTTATGCAAAAAGCAGAGCCCGGGTTGCACTCTCCCAATTCAAATGCTCATATCAGGAGCTGCGTACATCCCAGCAGGAGGAAGTCGACCGCTATCTATCCGAGTTTCACGGTGATATCAAAGGCAGTGTGATGGTTTCGGATGGTTTCTTTCCGTTCAGAGATGGAGTCGAGGTTGGGCTGCGTGAAGGAGTAACGGCGGTAGTACAGCCGGGCGGATCGCTGAGAGATTTCGAATCGATCGAGGCGTGCAACGAATTCGATGCTGCCATGGTTTTTACAGGCGAGCGCTCGTTTCGGCACTAGCCGCAGCAACAATACAGCATTAAGGGTTTACTTAACATATGAAGATAAATCGGAAAATTGTTTTTAGCTTTACAGCGGCCGCGCTGCTCACCTTGATAATAGGCGGCGGATGGCTGAGTCTGCACATAGAACTCCAACAGATGCGGAAAGACCTGCTTCGCTATAACCGCAGTCTGGGCGACGAGATCGAAACCCAGCAATCAACGCTCAAAAAAATCGGCCTGAATCAAAGCATCCTCTTCGACAAATTGAATGAGAGCCGCGATGCCCTGGAACTTCCGCAGGCAGAGGCTATTACGCTGCAGTCGGACCCACCGGGTAGTTCCGCGAGTAGTGAGGGCGCAGACGGGCCGGGAAGTGATGATGCTCTTTTTTTTGATGGAATCAACTATTTAGAGGGGTATTATCAGAGCAAAACCGCCGAAAAGAGTTTTGCCATGTATCTCGAAAACCAAAATCTTAGAGACACACTAAAGTCTCTGGAACTACGGGTTCGGGAGATAGACGATCAGCGCTATACCCTGCTGCATGATGATAAGCGCCTGTTTGTTTTAGATGCAGCCGCAGGGCAGTCGAGCCCGCAGCTCAAAATTACCTCGCTGCTCCGCACAGAAGGGCTTTTCAACCTCGACGGCAGTGAGCAGACAGTGAACCAGTCTCTACAATTCATACGGACCGAGTTCGACACAATTCAGCAGCACATTCGTGCATTCCGTCAAAAGGTCGATTTCTGTGTACAGTTTACCAGTAACTCTGAGTTTTCACAGCTGCGTGCAGAGAAAAACCTGAGAATCATTCCTCCCGAGGAGCAATCCTCTTCCGGCCTTGAACTCGATCTCGAGCGGATCGAGTGGCGAATTAGACATGCCGGCTCCAACGGGAATGAGGGCGGCTGGATCAGTTCCTACGGAGTGAACTTTCAGAGCGGCTCTTTTTATCTAAATGCCGACACCTTCACAAGCCGCAGCGAGTTCGAAAATGCCCTGCTGCAGCACACCCGAGCAATCGACGATCGCACCCCCCGTGAGATTGCAGCTGCCGAGGCGATACAACACATAAAAACAGTATCAGAGGATCCTGCATTTCAGACCTTTCTCGCGGAAAACGGCTTGCAGATGACCAGCGAGCCGCGGGAAAATGGAGATTATTTCTACTTTGATCTGCACAGGGAAAATGGCGAACGGTACGGCGCATTTGCAGTACTGAAGAAGCACGGCAAGATATACCTCACCGACCGGGAGGATGTTGTAATCTCGGAACTCAAAACAATCGGAACAAAAGTGCATTTTTCCCGGGAGTCCACCGCTTCGATATTCGGTTCGAATCCAACTTCGGAATCCGCAATAAACAGTCTGCCGGATCCCGCCTCGATTTCGAAGGCCGGCAGCAGCAACGAAACTATTATTCTCCTGTGCGGCACTCACGAAAAAAACGCCGATACCATGATGATCGCTCGTCTTTCCGAAGATGACGGAATACGTCTGATCAGCATTCCCCGGGATATTTATTACAAACAGCGTAAAATAAGCTCATACTACCGCCTGTACGGTATTGATAAGCTGCGGTCGGTGGTCGAAGAGCTCACAGGAGTTCAGTTCGACGGCCATATCACCGTCGACATGTACGCGTTTATAGATGTGGTGAATATACTCGGGGGTATAGATGTGCACCTCGAGCAGGCACTGATCGATCCGACCTATAAAATCAGAGAACACGGCGAGTGGAAAACCCTGTTTTTCGAGGCCGGTGAGCACCACCTCAACGGAATAGAAGCGCTACGCATCGCCAGATCGCGCCACACTTCCGATGACTTCGAACGCTCATATCGCCAACAGCTGGTGATAAAAGCCCTGTTTGCGAAGATGAACAGTATGCACGCCGGAAAGCTGCAGGAGGTATACAAACTGTTCAAAGTACTGTACCAGTACGTAGATACCGATTTCTCAACCTACGATTTAGCCCAGTTCTTTCTAAAATACCACTCAGCGGAGCTCGTGCCGAAAAAGAGCCTGTCTACCGACAATATTCTCTATACCACCTACAGTAATTACTATCTGTCCGGACTCACTGAGGAGGAGGTAGACGAGGATTTCTATAAAGGGGCATGGATTCTGCTGCCGAAGGAAAATGACTGGGGCTTGATCCCGAGATATGTATACCAGCAACTCTATTTAGAATAATCCCAGGAGTACTATTATATGCCCAGTAAATATTGGCTAGAAATATACGGATGCCAAATGAACTTTGCCGAAGGCTACGCCCTCGAAATCGAACTAAAACAGAACGGGTGGCAGGCTGCCGAAACCCCTGATGCAGCTGATGCGGTAATTCTGCACACCTGCTCGGTGCGTCAAACCGCTGAAAACCGAATCTGGGGGAGAATAGGCTTCTTCAAGCATATGAAGCAGGAGAAACCTCTTAAGCTGATTGTGATGGGCTGTATGGCTGAAAGGTTGAAAGTAGAACTGCAGGCTAAAGAGCCGGCTATCGATCTGGTGATAGGCAACTTTGAGAAGCAGCAGCTGCCGGATCTCATCGGCGATTTATCCCGCACCACAAGCTCCAGCATCAGCCCCAGTGTAATCGCCGACCAGACCCAGGAACAGCCGTTCGCATTTCAGGATTTTCATCAAAAAGAGAACGATTTCCACGCCTATGTACCGATTATGCACGGCTGCAATAATTTCTGCACCTATTGCATCGTCCCGCATGTGCGCGGAAGAGAGGTTTCCCGGTCGCCCGCGGAAATCAAAGCCGAGCTGCAGCGTGTAGAGGCAAACGGTGTGAAGGAGATAACTCTGCTGGGTCAAAATGTAAACTCTTACTCCTACCGGACAGAGACCCGGCACTACCGGTTCCCCGAT
Source organism: uncultured Sediminispirochaeta sp. (assembly GCA_964485995.1). Lineage (GTDB taxonomy): Bacteria > Spirochaetota > Spirochaetia > DSM-16054 > Sediminispirochaetaceae > DSBN01. The sequence goes on along the minus strand of CAZAMY010000084.1, from coordinate 5,018 downwards.
ATCTTGAAACTGATATTAGACCAGCTCGATTCGGTGCAGTGGCTGCGGTTTCTCACCTCTCATCCCAAGGATGTGCCGGAGGAGCTGGTGGAAATGATCTCCACCGAAGCACGCTTGTGTAATCACATCCACCTGCCGGTGCAGCACGGTTCCAGTTCAGTCCTCACACGAATGAACCGAAAATATACAAGAGAGGACTATCTGCGGACTATTGAGTATATGCGAAAGGTAATTGACGAGCCGGCGATCACCACCGATATCATGATCGGCTTTCCCGGTGAAACAGAACAGGACTTCAGAGACACCCTGGAACTCATGCGCGAGGTCGAGTTCGACGATGCGTTTATGTACTACTTCAATCCCCGCGAAGGAACCCCGGCGGCGGCCTTCAATGAGCAGGTGCCGCATCAGATGAAACTCGACCGCCTTTCAGAGGTAATCGCGCTTCAGAGAGAGATTACCCATTCCCGTAAGATGAAACGGGTAGGTAAGGTCGAACAGGTGATTGTCGAATCTGTCTCAAAAAAGAACCCGCACGAACTTCTCGGCAGAACAGAACGCGACCATATGGTAGTTTTTCCCGGCACTACGGATTCAATCGGAGAATTCGTAAAGGTGAAAATAGAATCAATGGCTGGAAATACATTAAAGGGACGTAAGTGCGATTGAAAACAACGACGCTATTTTTCGGTTTAATACTGCTGCTCTTCGGAGGGGTCACCACCACGGCACAAGATTCCGCCGATCTCTCTGAACTGGCCGGCTCTTCCGATTTTTTTGCCAAACTCCAGGCAGAATACACCTCAAAGAGCGATCCGCAGGCGGCCCTGCAGCTTATCCGCACCTATTTGCCGATAGTTCAATCAAGCGACCAGCGGCACAGTCTGTTGCTGGATATGGCCCGGCTCGAAGAGCAACAACACCAGCTGCAGAGCGCCCAACTCCATTACCAGTCGGCGGCATTCGCGCCCAGCGGTGATCCAGATTACCACTCACTGTTCATGTCGGCGCTGCTGCTGATTGATTTTGCTGAATACGACCAGGCTCTCCTGCAGTGCCGGCATGTGATTCGTGAAAGCCAGAGGGAAGCGCTGCGTCTCCAGGCTCGGCTGCAAGAGGCGCGAATCCTCCATCTGCAGGATAAAAATTCTGCAGCCATGGAGACCCTAAAATTACTATACGACCAGAGAGAGAGCCTTCCTGCAGAGATCCTCTACGGTATGCATTCCCTGTACTCACTTGTATACGATAAGAATAGCTCCGAATCAGCGTACGCAGCAAAAATTTACCAGTTGTTGCAGGCGCGTTACCCCGAATCGCCGGAGTACGCTTTGCTGCAGAACAGGATCCAGCGAAAACCCACTCCCGAAACCGCGCTTGGGCTCGGCACCAACCTCGCGCCTGAAACTGACATCTCCGCAGAAACCGCAGGTGATGCAGCCGCCGCAGAAACACAGACAGAAGAACCGCCGCCCAAAAGCCGGGCGATTCAAACCGGCTCTTTCCAGGACGCCGAGAACGCCCATTACATGCAGCGAGAGCTGGAGAAACTCGGCTTTACCGCGATGGTTGCCCAGGCCGAAGTAAACGGAACAAGCTTTTTCCGGGTACTGGTTCCAATTGCCTATGGTGAGACCGAACAAGAGATTGTGCTGCGATTGAAAGAAAAGGGATTCGAAGGATACCCGGTCTACTGATTCGCAGCCGACCGCCTTACTCCTCTATTTTTTCGACCTGCTCATACCGGATAGGCTGTTTTTCAGTGGGAGTAAATCCGTGCACCCCTATCTTTCCGGGCAGTAGAATCAGCCGCCTGATAATCTCATTGCTCTTCTTCTCTTCGAAATAATCAAAGGAGTAGCATCGCCGTTCCACTACGATGCCGTGATTGTTCATAATCTTGAGCTCGAGTATGTCGCTGCCCATGGAATAGACGGAGAATCCCCCCTCATGCTGCTCTCCATCTCTTTCAAGAGTAAAGTAGGGTGGTTCAAAATTGATTTCATCACCGACATCGCTTTCGTACACCCCGGTCAGCCTCGGCAGATGTTCCTTGCTGTTGCGGTTGCGAGGGTAGGAGGCCAGGAAGGTAGATTGCAGCGAGTCTCCAATTTTCTGATACATACCCGACCAGGAGGTGTTGGTGCTGCGCTGACCGTTATGTGAGTTGATGTCGTAAATCAGCAGCCGGATATTGTTCAGATCCTCCACATATGCAGAAATATAAATCCGCATAAAGGGCACGATCTCGTTCTCACCGCGTATTGCCAGACTGTTAGCCAGAAAGCGGTGCGAGCTCGTCCATGTATAGATCTCCTGCACATTTCCGCTGTACAGCGTGATGGTATCTTCCAGTGGATTAAAATGGATCAATGCCCGCTGGCTCTGCGGTGAATTCTCGCCCGAAGTCTTGGTATATAACCAGGGCCCCCTCAGATACTCCTCGAACGCCTCGCTCCCGCTTTCGAACAACTCTTTCAGCCGGCGGTCTTCGATCTCCTGACCGGAGACCTTTTTCTCCAGCACCAGCTCGTAGGTACGAGAATCGTTTCTCCATATGTAGGTGCGCTTGATAATGTCGCTCATCCGTTCGGATTCAGTATCTTTAGAACTGGTAACAACCGGATAGGCGGCACCGTTGGAAAGCCCGTTTTGATATGACTGACTGCGTTTGCTCTCCTGAAGCTCAATGGTTCCCTGTACCTCCAGAGAGAGAATGCGCTCAAAATAGAGTCCGTACTCGTCGGGTGAAGTAGTTCTGCGGAAAATATCAATTGTCTGTAGACCGTCCGCGTTTATTCCATTACAAACTATTTCCAGGTTGTGATCACCGGTTACATCTATCACAGTAACCTGCAGACCTTTTCTCTGCTGAGCTACCGTTTCCGATTGCCAGGTTGTGGTGTATTTATCGCGAATCGTATCGTAATCGGCAACCAGAAGGGAGATGCTGCTCTCTTCTGAAAGCGTATCCTGAGCCACCAGCACCTGTTCTTCATACCGGTCGAGGTCGAGATTTACATCTACCAACTGAACCATCTGATATCCAGGCGGGAGCTGAACCCGAGAAAACTGGCGGGTCTCTTCCTGGTAGGCTTGGTCGTCTTCGTTGGCTGCATCAGAAGTCTGCTCCTGCTCAGCATCCAGATTCAGCTTTTTCGGCTCCTGCAGATAAGTAGAATCCGACTGCGGTGAGTTAGGATTACAGCCTGATAATATAAAGCCTGTACACAGTATAAGCGAAATGAGTGTTATCGAAACATGTCGTTGTATATTCATAGTATCTATTTAGCTTCCGGAAAGTAGGATGATAACTTATCTAACACCTTTTGTTTTATTGTTTCAAGAGGCCAGATGCTTTTGAATCCGGCAGCGGTTTTATGCCCACCACCCCCATATGACTGGGCGATTTCGGCAACATTAATATTGCCCTTTGACCGCAGCGAGCAGCGCAGTATACCGGCTTCGTTCTCCTTGAAGAAAAGCGACACGCGGATACTCTCACTCTTGAGCGGAATGTTAATGAGGGTATCAGCCTCTTCATACATAGCTCCGCACTCTGCAATCATCTCTTTCGTCATAGTCTGAGCAGCGACATGTTGTTCATAAAACAGCTCGAGGGTTGAGAGCACCTTCGACTGCAGACGCAGTGCCGACACAGAGTTGCTTTCATAAATGCGTTGATAAATATGGTTCGGATTCACCCCGATTTTGGTGAGAATATGGGCGATCATAAAGGTTCGTGGAGAGGTTTTGGGGTAAATAAAGGAGCCGGTATCGTATACTATGCCGGTAAAAATCGCCTCGGCCATCGGCAGGTTTAATTCCAGCCCCAGTGAATCGAATAACTCGAAGAGGATCTCACAGGTTGATGAGGCTGACTCCTCGATATGATTTACCTCGATTATGTTGTCATCGGATTCGTGATGATCAACTATAAAATAGTCCTTTACTTGCGGCAGGATCAGTTCCGAGGCCACCCCGATATTGTGGATATCATTTGTATCGAGAATGAGCAGGACATACTCGTCAATGTCCTGCGGCAGCTGGGATTTTTCTTTCAAGTGGCTTATAAATGGGGCGCACTGGAGGTAAGAGTATTTTTGGGGGGCAGGATCGCTGTTATAGAGCAGTACCTGTTTGCCCATCTGCTTGAGTGCAAAATACATTGCACACTCACTGCCGATCGCATCTCCGTCAGGGGTTTCATGGGCAGTCAAGATAAATTTTTCGTTCTTTTTGAGAAACTGGGTTAGGTTATCGAAGCCTCCCATACCACCTCTCTTAAGCTAGTTCCGCTGGTTCCAGGCAGCAGTGATTTCAGCAGCAAACTGTTGTGCTTTCTCTTCAACTGTAATACCGAGAATCGAAATTTTCCAACCCTCCATCGGAATTTCTTTTCTGGGCACTAACAGCGGATGCTCCAAGTTGTGTGTCTTACCTGGATATGGGCTGTCAGGGGGACCTTCATGATAGTTATCTGAGAGAAGAAGTACGTAAGAGTGATCCGTCGGCGGCGCAGCGGAGGATCGGAAATCGCGTTCGAAACTGTCCAGCAGGGAGCCGATGTCCGTGTAGTGTCGATTTGCTTTCAATTCAGTCACATTCCGCATGAGATCATCAACCGATATGTCTGAACCTATGCGTCCCTGCAGCATGAACTGGGTATCACCGTAAAAGGCAAGCGCATACACAAAATCGCCGGTCTGCAGGAGACTATCGGCTACTGACTCCTCCAGATAAGCCTTAACAGACCCGATCTCCTGTTCCATGGAAAGGGAACGATCGATCAAGAGATAGAGACTCATATTGCCATTACGGCTGTCGGCAGCGGCGTTTTGAATCCCTATACCCAGTGCCATCATAATAGAGACTATGGAGAAAAAGGATTTGAAGTACGTTTGCATTTTCATCATGTTTATACTATCATGATTGTACAACTAAAAGAAGGAGAAAAACCCTATAAAAAAAAAAACGTGCTTTACATTTTGCAGAACATATTGATAATCTATTATTAT
>CAZAMY010000083.1:0-8589 GCA_964485995.1 uncultured Sediminispirochaeta sp. | reverse complement strand
CGCTTATTACGTCCAGCCCGACTCGAACGGGCGACCTACGGCTTAGAAGGCCGTTGCTCTATCCAGCTGAGCTATGGACGCATAAGACTCTCGGGCGCCTTAAGCGATGCCCGGCGCCCGCATAGCCATTATATTAGTCGGGATGGCCAGACTCGAACTGGCGGTCTCCTGCTCCCAAAGCAGGCGCCTTAGCCACTAGGCTACATCCCGAAATTGTGGTGCAAGTATATCCATTCTCAATATGCTGGTCAAGATGGGCTGAAATCTATGTGAAATTCAGAACAAAAACTGAACCGGGCGTGGGGATCGGTTGCGCTGGCCCGCGCGGGGCAAATAGAAAAAGTATACGGAAGATCACGTCCCTTCAGGCTCTATGATACTGCGCCACTTCTCCCGGTCCACGTGCCTGTCGATAAGTTGCTCTTCGGTAAAGCGGGTCAGATGCTCGAGACGGCGGGCAATGTCTGGAGAGATAACGTGTTCAATACGGCAGGCAGTGTCCTGGGCCTCCTCTACGGGAAGACAGAGTACCTTGTGCAGGAACCCGGCTACAGCGAAATGGCGGTCGGTTACTGATTGGGCGATCTTTTTGCCCCGTTCGGTCAGCACTATGTATGAGTTCTTCTCGTAGTTTACCAGGCCTTTTTCTTTCAGCGCTTTCAGAGCCGAAGTCACGGAGGGCATCTGAACGCTGAGGGCAGCGGCGATATCCTTTACCCGGGCAACCCGGTTTTTGGTTTCAAGGGTGAGAATCGTTTCGAGGTAGTCTTCCATACTGGGCGAAAGTGAAGAGTCCGCAACCATAACAGTACCACTATATCCGACTTTTAATATTTCAGCAATAATGGGCGACCCGTCTGGCCCGTCTGGCGGCCCGGCCGCAACGCCACACCCCGCCGGAGACACCTATAATCATAATTGACATTCTCCGATACTAACTTATAATCAGAGTTAGGGTTTTTTAACATGTTTGAATTGTCCGAAGAAGTAAAAAAAAGAATTGCCGCACTTACCGATGATTTTACTCATCAACTGCCATCACGCCTGAAAGAACTGCAGAATACTCTAACAGAGCTCAAGAAATCGTCCGATATTGATAATATGAAGAACTTTCGTTTGATGGTGCACAAGCTGGCCGGCTCGGCAGCAACCTTCGGACATGAAAATTTATCACTCAGAGCCAAGGAGTTCGAGGCATATCTGGATGGTTTTATTGAGGATGCCCTGGTGCCGACCGACACAGATTGGGAAAAAATCGAGTGGTATCTGGACCACCTGCGGGTTGACGTGGATGATACCAGCGATTTGGAAGAGCTGCAGGCGCCCGACGAAACCGATGAAATCATTTCAAACGAAAACGAAGATCAGGAATTATATTATCCGCGCGCCATTCACCTTTATGGGTTTCCGATTGACCTGGTGGTGGAACTTTCAAAACAGCTGGGGTTCTACGGCTATAACGTGAAGGTTCTGCCCGGCTTAGATGATGTGGAGTCTACCCTGAAAGCCGGCGGGTCTGAGCTCATTTTTGTCCATACTCACCAGTTCGAAAAAGAAGCTCGCTTCGAACAGCGCTTAGCGCGGCTGAAGAAAAGCTACCCGAAAGAGCTGTATGTGGTGTTTATCTCCGATGAGGACACCTTCGAGCTTCGCCTGCAGTCGGTACGTGCCGGCGGCGATGCCTTCTACGTGCTGCCCCTCGATATCGGTCAGCTGATGGATAAGCTCGAATCACTGGTCAACCGAGAGAAAGAGAACCCCTATCACGTACTGATAGTCGATGACGATCAGGAACAGGTTGCCTATTACGCCCTGCTGCTGCAGCAGGCCGGGATGATTACTTCGGTGGCATCCGACCCGATGAAGGTTCTGAGTGTGCTGGTCGAATCGAAACCCGATCTCATACTGATGGATATATATATGCCCGGCTGCAGCGGTACCGAGCTCACCCGGCTCCTGCGACAGCACGACGCGTTTATCACCATTCCTATTGTCTTCCTCACTTTCGAATCGTCGAAGGAGAGACAGCTGTCGGCAATCCGGCAGGGTGGCGATGATTTTCTTACCAAGCCGATCAAAGCGGATAATCTTATTTCGGTGGTAAAACTGCGGGCCGAGCGCAACCGCAACTTGCGCTATTTCATGGAGCGGGATTCGCTCACCGGGCTGTTGAATCATTCGAATTTGAAGGAACAACTCCATCGGGAGGTAATGCGTTGCCAGCGGACCACCCTTCCGCTCAGCTTCGCGATGATCGACGCCGACCATTTCAAACGGGTCAATGATACCTACGGCCATCTTACCGGCGATCGTGTGCTCAAATCTCTGGCACGCATTCTACAGGACCGTCTGCGGCGAACCGATATACTCGGCCGCTATGGCGGCGAAGAGTTCGGGGTGATTCTGCTCAACACCGATGGAAAACAGGCGGTGGAAATAATGGATGAAATCCGGGATAATTTTTCACGGGTGATGCACCATGCCGAACACAAGGAGTTTACCGTCACCTTTTCCTGCGGAGTGGCCTCCTTTCCCGCTATCAAAAACGCCGGCAAGTTGAGTTCGGCGGCAGATGAGGCCTTGTATGCGGCCAAAGCGGAGGGGCGCAACCGGGTGTATCACATAACTGATCTGTCTGGGTCAGGGTAACCGTGGTAAATCTTTCATATCTGTTTTAGTTGAATCTTCCAGTCTAAAGACCACTCCACATGCTGCCACCACGGATCGCCTCTGGTTTTCAGGGTGTAGGCTCCGATCCGCGTGCTGCTCCATACTCGACCGGGGGGAAGTAAGGCATGCAGTCCAGTCCACGGCCGCTCTGGTGGGTTGAATTCGTGAGCGGCTAAAAAGATTCCCGCTTCAACAGGAAAAAGGCAGTCTGATGGCGCTGTAAGAACAGAGCTGTCCGGGATGGCCGAACGCACACTGCCGAAGGTGTGCTCCGGCTCGATTACAGCTTCCAGAAATAGTGCTTCATCGGTCAGAGTCAGATTTCCGGTTTCAATCCTGGGCACGCCGGCATTTTTATTAGTACACTTCGCGGCTTTAGTGCCGGCTTCTTTGCCGGCGAAGCGGGCAAATGGCGCACTGTCCGGCGGCTTGCTGCACCAGGCCAGGGGAATTACCGGTTCGAAGGCCAGTGCAGATGCCAACCCGAGTTCCCGGAACAGCCTCTGCCGCAGAGACTGCAGTTCGAGCCGGGCCTGCTGGTTGAGAATAATCGAAAGTAAATAGAATTCCCGCGCCATTATTTGCAAAAGATGCCACAATAAATTACATTGGTCAAATAGAAGGAGTACCGCTCGATGAAAAGAAAAGTTCAGAGAATCTCCAACTACATCACAGATCAGCTGCAAATGATCGATGGGGTTGTTGCCATTACTCTGCATGAATCTGCGGAAAGCGATATAAACGATCCGTATTTTTTTCTTAGTCTGGATGTCTATTATCAGGGGGCCTTACCGGATGCCGGTCGTCGTCAGAGCCTCTTCGAGGATGCCGGCGGTTTTGAAACCTCCGCCTATTCCAGCAAAGACCGTTTTTTTATAGAAAAGCTGCCGGTGCGGATAGAGTACAAGCATATCAAGCGGGTAGAGCACCTGCTGCAGAACGTGATTGAAAACCTCTGGGCCTTCCGCGAAACCGGAACCTACATGTTCTACCGCTTGGCTAAGGGGGCGGTGCTCTACGAGGACGGCCCATGGCTCAACGAAATCCGCGATCGTCTCAGCAAACTTCCCGAGAGCTTCTGGGAAGCATTGCGAGAATCCTTTTTTTACAGCGCCGAGCACAATCTGGTCGACCTGAAATCTGCGGTTCTGCAGAAGGACGACCTGTTTTATCTCGTATCCCTTTCCGGGTTTATCAAGAGCATCTGCAGTTTTCTCTTTGCAGTGAACAAGCAATTCGAGCCCTCAGGGCGGCAGCTCTTTGAACAGACACTGGCCCTCAACACCCTGCCGGAGAACTTCCGCGGACGGTTTTACAGTATTTTGCGCGAAGACCCCGAGTTTCCGCCCGAGCGCAAGCAGGAGATAGCTGAACTGATGACCCGCAGTATGATAAACTTAATGTAAGAGGGACGTCTGGTGAAACTATTCCTTATAATAATGCTTGTTCTCAGCCTGGCCGGCTGCGGGGACCGGCAGGTAGAACGCATCGAAGTAGCAACCGATTTTCCCGCGGAACCCGAGGCTGTGCGTTTAGAAGAGCGCCCCGGCGTAGCTCCCGAGGAAGAGGGGCGTCTGCTGCTCGTAGAAGCGGGTTTGCAGAGCCCTCGCTATACCTTTCGCTATGCACAACAGTTTACCGCACCCGAGACAGAGCTGGCTCTGCGTCTCGAATACAGTGCGGACATCGAGCTGCAGCTGCGTCTGGATTTCGAAGAGGCTGATCCTTTGATCGCCCCGCTGCCGGACAGCAGCGGGAGGCAGTCGGTGATGGTGGTGCCGATTGGCACTGAGCTCCCGCAGACATTCCAAATAGATGCCGTTGGTAAGGCGAACGGAGAGGCTGAAAGCGGCAGCACCGCTGATCTTTTCCAGCTTGAGCGCATCGCCCTTCAGCAGCTGCTGCCGCCTGTTGAGACGGTTGCCGGGTTTGAGCTCTCTATTCCTTTGCCGCCGGCCGAGTCTCCACTGTACCAATATCGCTATCGTATCGACTATTCCTACCGCCGCGAACTGCTGCCGGCCGCCGCCTCCGGTTCGACAGAGGAGAGTTCTTCTGCCGAGGCTGCGGACGAGGTAGTGCCGCTGCGCATGAGCTCCGGCAGCAGAAGTTCCGCATTTCGTTTGTTTGCCAAAGAGGGCGAGCATTCCATATATTTCTACTCGAAAGATCTGGCTTTCCAGCCCTCCGATTTGAGGGTTGAAACGGAACTGCCGGGCTTCCGGATTACTCAGGTCTCTTATCAACCGGTAGGGCTGTTTGCTGAAGATACCCCGGCCCCGATACCGGCCGATATGGGGACCATCCTTCGCTACGATACGCAGGCCTGGCGCCGCAGTGACTGGGAGCTGTTCTCCTGGAACCTGTTTCCATCCATTCTTATGTTCGACTTTCGCGATTACGAAATTCAGGCGGCGTTTTTAAAGCGCTTGGCATTTTTCGTGGAAAAGAGGGGGAGTACCGGCACACTGCTGCCGAACAGCGTCATCGATCCGCTGCACGGCTGGAACGCTCACAATTATCGGGCCCGGGATTTGGCAGCTTTCTTCCAGAAGGCCAAAGTCGAAAACTTTTCACTGAACCCGGAAGAGGAATTGCTGCGCCGGATTCTCATCGACCGGGGAATTATTCGCCAAGCGGATGGCGAATTTCTGCCGGGGGAGGGCGGTTTCCTTTCACTGTCCCAAGAGAGCAGCAATCGTCTGCGCTATCTTTTTGTTACCCATGAAGGGTACCATGGGCTGTATTTCGCTTCTCAGGAGTACCGTCGGGCGGTCCATTCGGTGTGGATGCAGCTCGATGAAGCGGAAAAACAGTTCTGGAAGCTCTTTTTGAACTGGAAGTCATACAATGTCGAAGATGAGTACCTCGTGGAAAACGAGTTTCAGGCTTATCTTATGCAGCAGCACCGATCATATGTGGATACCTACTTCAAAGACTATATCATTCCACGCTTTGTATCTCTCTATCCCGAGTATGAACAGAAGGCCGATGCCTTTTTAGAGCAATATCCTGAGCATTTCAGCCGCTCGGCCGAACTGATTGAGCGCTCTGCCCAGTCTTTGGTGGGAATTTCGGCCGGAGACCTGGTGTGCATCCGTGAAACGGAATGAACAAGGGTAAAAAAACGGGCCCAGACTAGCCAAAGTCTTTACACTCTTGTAGTAATCTGCTATCTTTGCCATACTTCACTGCAGATAATTAACTGAAGGTAGGAATCAAATATGGCGCGAAGATGTGAAATATGCGGAAAAGGAACAATTGCGGGACATAGCGTCCCCCGTAAAGGACAGCCGAAAAAGCAAGGTGGTGCGGGACAACATATAGGTGTAAAATCAAAACGAGTGTTCCGTCCCAATATTGTAAAGGTTAAAGCCCTTGTAGGGACACAAAAAAAGACAATCAATGTATGCACACGCTGCCTGCGAAGCGGGAAGGTTGTCAAAGCGTAAGTCCGAATATATCGGATTAAGAGCCCTTCCAGGGGCTCTTTTTTTTGGTGCGGCCGACAGGGCGTACCCATTTGGGAGTGGCGCGCTGGGCGGCGGATGAGCGGTAACGCACGGAGGTCCCAGCAAAACCGCGTAAAGTAGTAGCACATGTAAACAGAGATAGTAGTAAGGAGAGATGCAATGAAGCGCTGGACGGTACACGCTTTCGAGGGAACCTCGTGTTGTTCTGCCGACGGGATGGCAAATATTCTGGAGGTGTTTCGGCAGCACCGCAACGGACCGGTATGTGTGGTGGTATCGCCGAAGAGCGATATTCCTCCGGCGCTGCTCTCTCTGGTCGACCAGGCGATCGTTCGTGAAGAGTCGCTCTGGGGAACCATGGAATCTCTCAGTCAGCAGATGTCCGGACTGGCCGACGAGCTGGTACCTCCGGATTACCGGCAGGACCTAGAGGCGGCTATCCGTGAGGACTTCCAGAACATTGAGGACATCCTCAGGGCTGTCTGGCTGGTGCGCGACTCTTCACCGCGGACTCGTGAGTACATTAGTGGGCTGGGAGCTGTATGGATTGCGCAGGTGTTTCACTCCAGACTAAAGGCCGAGGGCTATTCGGTGCAGTGGCTGGATACCCGCGAAATCATCAGTGTGAAGCCGCAGGAGTATGGAACCGAGGTTCAATGGAACGACACGAAACGGGCGCTCGACCAGGCCTTTGACAACAACGGCCAGCACGATTTTCTGGTAGTTACCGGAGGACTGGGGCGTACTGTAGAGGGTGCGGCTACCTCATTGGGCAAAGACGGCGCGGAACTGACCGCTACTGTCCTCGGTAACCTGCTCGATGCTGAACAGATTACCCTCTGGAAACAGGTGGACGGGGTGATGAGTGCTGACCCGCAAAAGGTTCCCGGTTCGGAGGTCATTCCCGAACTCACCTACCAGGAGGCCACTGAACTGGCCTATTTCGGGGCAGAGGTCCTGCATCCCCCGGCCATGACCCCGGCTTTGGTGAAGGGCATCCCCCTGGCCATACGTAATATCAGTTTCCCGGGTGAGCCGGGAACGGTTATCTCTTCAAAGGTGACCACCTCCTATAACAAACCGGTGAAGGGGTTTTCGATCGTAAACGAGGTTTCCCTGCTCAATATCGAAGGAGCGGGAATGATCGGTGTGCCCGGCATCTCCTCGCGCCTGTTCTCTTCGCTGAATCGCGAGGGAATTTCTGTCATTCTCATCAGTCAGGCCTCCTCCGAACACTCCATCTGCTGTGCGGTTCCCTCCCATCAGGCCCGCAGTGCCCGTGAGATTGCCCGGGAAGCCTTTGCGGCCGAGTTGAAAAGCTACCGGATCAACTCGATCGAGGTAGAAGACAACTGCGCTATCCTGGCGGCGGTGGGCGACCAGATGTCCGGCATTCCAGGTATCTCGGCTAAGTTCTTCGGGGCGCTCGGCAACGCCGGCGTAAATGTGCGGGCAATTGCTCAGGGCTCCTCGGAGCGTAACATCAGTGCGGTTATTTCGGAGAAGGATGCGACCCGTGCCCTGCGGGCGGTTCACGCCGGCTTCTATTTATCAAACCAAACCCTCAGTATCGGCATTATCGGGCCCGGACTCATCGGCAGCACACTACTCGACCAGATCGCCGGGGAATCCGAACGCCTCAATCGCGAATTCGGCATCGACCTGCGGGTGCGTGCCATAACCGATTCGAAAAAGATGACCCTGGCCAAAACCGGCATCGATATAGTGGATTGGAAGAAGGCGCTTTCCGAGCGCTCCGAGCCGACCCGTATGGAAGCTTTTATCGACCATGTAGATGCCGAGTATTTTCCGCATACCGTTCTCATAGACTGCACCACTTCGGCGGAACTGCCGAAACAGTATGCCGACTGGCTAAACCGTGGAATTCACATCATTACTCCCAACAAGAAAGCCGGAACTGCGCCTCTGACGGAATACCGGCAGATCATGAGTACGGCTAAACAGCATCAGTGTCATTTTTTATATGAAACCACCGTTGGGGCGGGGCTGCCGATCATCGGTACGCTACGCGACCTCATTCAGACCGGTGACAAAATTCACCGTATCGAAGGGGTGTTTTCAGGCACCCTGGCGTACCTGTTCTGGAAATTCGACGGCACAGCTCCGTTCAGCAGTTTGGTGCAGGAGGCAAAAGAGCTCGGTTACACTGAACCAGATCCCCGGGACGATTTGTCTGGGATGGATATTGTGCGCAAAACGGTCATCCTGGCCCGGGAAGTCGGATGGGAAGTGGAAGTGGAGCAGGTCCCGGTCTACAGTTTGGTTCCCAAAGAGTTGGAGGAGGTCTCTGTAGATGAGTTCCTCGGAAAACTCTCGATGATGGATGCAGAGATGAAGCGTTTGTATGCTGCGGCGGAGCAGGAAGGTAACTTACTGAAGTACGCCGGGATTATCGAATCCGACGGCAGCTGTAAGGTGGAGCTGC
>CAZAMY010000082.1:0-8597 GCA_964485995.1 uncultured Sediminispirochaeta sp. | reverse complement strand
AAAGGACTATTTCGGCTATGCGCAGGGAGACGGGAAGCTTCTGCTGCGTAGTCCGGTACGCTGGAATGTAGCGCTTACCTCCGAGACCTTCTGCAATTACAGCCGTCAGGGAAACAATTTAGTACTCAGAGACCCCCGGCGCAATTATCTGTACCCTCTGAACATGGACGGCTATCCGATAGCCAGAGGCGGAGGCTACTATGTTCTCAGTTCTGACCTAACCGGTCTTACCGCCTTCAGCTCCACTGGAGAGTTCGGCTTCAGCCGCGAATTCTCGAGTCTTATTACCTCACTCGATGCCAGTGACTCTGCTGTAGGTATAGGTTTGTTGAATGGAAGCGTAGAGCTTTTTAACCAGGACGGGAGCTACCGGGTCGGCGTACGACCGGAGACCAGCCGGATAAATGTAGTGTACGGAACCGCATTGTCGAACGATTCAAAATATCTGGCAATGGTACACGGGATCGATTCCCAGTATCTTTCACTCTATGCCTTGAATGGTGCCAATTTTCGTCTTCTCGCACAGAGAGAGTTGTCCGAACCGACTCGAGCGCAGACTTCCGTCGGGTTTTCGAGAAACGGAGAGTTCCTCCTGTGTAAAGATGGTGAGAGTGTACTTATTCTATCAACTGAGGATTCGACTCGCGAGTATGTGCTGCCGATTGATGGGAAGCTCGTTGATTTCGAATTCTTACCTGAATTCGAATCAGTGTATCTACTTTCGACCGCAGGTGAAAACACAGTGCTTTCGATTTATTCGGAGGATGGCCGTCGCTACAGCCGGGAAGAGTTTCCTGGGGAGGCTCAGTGGCTGTACAGTGAGGAAGATGCTTTGTATATGGGTAGTGGAAAGCAGCTGAAGAAGATTTTGATTGAGAGGCCTTTGGAATGAAGCAGGGAATACCGGGCTGGTTTTTTGCTGGCAGCATTCTTCTCGGAGTGCTGTTGTCGGCTCAAACGGTGTTTTCGTTTGAATGGCCGCTCAACGAGCCGCAGGTGGTATCTACCTTCGGCAGTCCAGAGGGGCGCAGCTATAAAAAGGGAATAGAAATTGCCTCGGCTGAAAGTGAAATAACCCCTATTGAGGGTGGCGAAGTAATTTTCAGAGGCAGTGAATATGCACTGGGAATGCATGATATTCCCTTGCCACTGGGCAATATGGTGGTGCTCCAGCACGAACGGGGAATTCGATCGGTCTATGGGCATCTTGCTGCCACCGCTGATCAGGAAGAGCCGTTTTATGACATAACTACATCCTTCGGCAGAATCGGCAGTACTGGAATAATTCGCGGCGAGTTTGTTTTTTTACAGGTCATAGATAGTGAAGTGAACCGGTTTATAAATCCTATGCTCTCGCTTCCACTGCTTGAAGACAGCACTGAGCCGCAGCTCAACGCGGTCTCTCTGCAGGCTGACGGTTCAAGCTATCAGTTGAGCAGGAATACCGAGGTGGTGCAGGGAGAATACCGCCTGCTGGTGGAGTCTTTTGATGTGAGTTCAGCTCTGAACTCTCTCCACCGGATGGCTCCCTATTCTGTTAAGGTATACGTAAATGGCGAGGAACAAATCTCCCTCGGATTCGAATCACTCTCGGTAAACGACTGGTCGGCCGTCCCGACTTCTCTGCGTTCTGTGAGTGCCGCCAGGCTGTATTCGGACCAATGGACCTATAATCTGGGTCAACTGCTTCTTCAGCCGGGAGTGGCCCTGATCGAGGTGTTCGTGAATGATTTTGCCGGGAACGAGACTGCCAGAACCTACCGCTTGCAGGTAACGGCCCGATGAAAACTTTCTCCAAAACACCGCGCGAATCCTCTTCTGTGAGTATTGCATGTCCAATTTGTGGTGTTGCCTCGGCCCGGCCACAATGGCACTTGGATGGCTTTACTTTTTCCCGCTGTTCGGGCTGTGGACTCTTGTATCAGAATCCGCAACCCGATCACAGCGAACTCATCCAACGTTACGACGAGGAGTACTTCGATTACGAAATCGAGAATCAAGAACCCTTTTTACAGCTGAACCTGCTCGGTCTGCAGGATGTCGGTTTTTTCGAGGATATCCAGCCCAATGCCTTATCGGGGTCGTCTCCACGGTTTGTAGATGTGGGCTGTGCGACCGGCCGTCTTATCCACCACCTGCAGGCTCTGGGGTGGAAGGAACAGGGAATAGAGGTGTGCAGACCGGCTGCAGAATATGGACGACGGGAGCGAGGTGTCTCTATTTTTACGGGTACGTTGGAGGAAGCCCGACTGGCTGCCGGGGAGTATGATGTGGTGCATGCCAGCCACGTTATCGAGCATCTGCAGGATCCGGGCTCGTTTCTGGATGAAGCCTTTCGCCTGCTCAGGCCGAATGGTCACCTGATCTTGATAACACCGAACAGTGACGGCTTTCAGGCAAAACTCATGCGCGGGCGCTGGCGGTCGGCAATAGCTGACCACATGCTGCTGTTCTCACGCAGAACCCTCGCTTTGCTGCTGAAGAAGCACGGCTTTCAGGTTGAGAAGAGCAGAACTTGGGGTGGAATACCACAGGGGATGGCTCCCGGGCCTGTGAAAAAGGGTGCCGACCGCTTAGCGAAGGCCTTAGGCTGGGGCGATGTTATGGTTCTTCGAGCTCGGAAGTCGCCTGAATAATGTCGTCCGCATAAATCCCCATCACTTGGGACAGGTCGATAACCATTTTCAGCTTTTCCCGCTCTTCCGTTTTTAGTTCGGTCAGTTTTTGTGGATCAATCTTGAGATATGTATGATACCTTTGCGGTGTATCGGCAAGTTTTTTCCGGTAGTCCCTCAGGTGGTGAAATACGATTTTTTGGGGAATTGTTAAATCAGGCTCAATCGAAGCGGCACGAAGGGCATTGATAAGTCTGACCATATAGTTGCACTCTATGCGGCACCCATCTACTGAAATCTGTTCAAAAAAGTCACGCAGCAGGTTCGTGAGCTGCTCAAGAATGTGCGGCACCTCAATTTGTATATTGTAACGGGCGGTAAACAGCAGGATATCTTCTACTTTTTCAATCTCCTCTTTCGTGAGCACGCCGGTACCAAGTTTCAACTGGCGATAGAGCAGGGTTGTGGCTGCTGTCTCGGCAGAGTGCCGGATTATAGGCGGAATTTGGGTGCCGAGATGTGAGGCCTCCTGCAATGCGAAGCGTATATCCTCAAATGTATCGGCTGAGTATTCAGCCAGGGAAGCTTCGGTAGACTGCAGCAGATAGTTGGTGAGGTTCTGCCGCAGTTCAAGGGGCAGTTGTGAGAGATCTTCGATAAACTCGTGCGGCTTACCGGCCTGGAGATTTTTCACTGATATGTTCAAACTGCCGGAAGGATCGTTTTCGGCCTTGAGTTCATAGTTGAATTTTTTCTGCAGGGTAGTGTCAATAAATCTGAGGTGTGCAGTTAACGGTGCGTTCGAGAGCTCTTTCAGCTGCAACAGATTGAAAAAACCGTAATGTGGCTGGGTTTCTTCATGCTTGTAGATGATTCGGCGAATAAAAAAGTATGAGGCTGCCTCAACACCGTCTTTCTGCCATCGCTTCGTTTCCCTCTCGAGAATGTCCCGGCCGGTTCCTGCATCTTCGATATTGCTGCGCGCTGATTCCAGGGTGTTTGCCAGTTCTCCGTACAAGTCTTCATCGCTAAAGGGAGTGTACAGCTTCAGCGCTTTGAGCGCATACCGTATGTTCTGTACCGGCTCAATTCCGGTTATGTCGGAAAAGAACCACCCGCAGGAGGTAAACATATACATTCGGTATTTCTGACCCTCGAGCAGGCTCATCAGAGTTGCAATGTCGTCTTCACTGCGGCGATTTTTCTTCAGGTGGGTTTGAGCGAATTTTTCCGGCTCGGTTTGGGTAGTCAGAACTGCGATGTACTGCTTCAACAGCTCTTCGGGGGCGGTAGTACATAGTTCGGCCGCCTGTTTTTCAAATATCTGTTTAGTTTTTTCGCTGAGCCTTTGAAAAGCCTTGCGAAGCGGGGTTCTCCACTTCTGGTTCCAGTCCTTCTTTCCACCCGTACTGCAGCCGCAGTATTTATACCACCTGGAAACCCCATGGGGGCAGCTCCATGAGCTGCCCTGTTTCTCTTCGCCCTTCCGCAGGCGGGCCTTGTATTTCGGCGGAAACTGTTCCAGGTAATTGGCATAGTTGGTGAACTCAAAACGCTGGTCCTGTTCGATATGCTGCTGGAGGGCGGCCAGACACATATCTCCGAAGGGTTCGTGGTGCCCGTATACCTCGCCGTCCGTGGCCACATGTAGTAGATGTCCCGGGTTGGCGTTGCTGTGATAGGCGAGCAGGCGAGTATAAAGTGCATCGGCGCTGCGCAGGTAGTGCTCAAAACTGATGCCCTGGGCCAGTTCCTGATTATAGAAGAAAACGGCTAAATCACCGGCCGGGCGTTCGATTTTATAGGAGCGCCAGAAGGGAGCCGGCTGATTCTCCAGCTCCTCCCACTCTTCCGAGCCCTCTGCATAAATCGCTTCAGCCTGCCAAGGCGACAGGATGACGAACTTTACCTGTTCTTCGAGCAGAATATCGGCCACTGTTTCGTTGATGGCGGTTTCCGGCAGCCAGATTCCCTCGGACGGACGGCCGAAATGGTACTCGAAATCGGCCAGTCCCCACTGAATCTGTAACCGGGCGTCTTCGGGACTGTCCAAAGGGAGGATTGTATGGTTATATGATTGTGCAATTGCATTCCCGTGCCCGTTGTTTTCTCCGACACTGAGCCGGTCGGCCTGGAGAATTGCTTCGTATATATGCGGGGCATTGTCTTTTAGCCACCAAAACAGGGTAGGCCCGAAGTTGAAAGAGAGAACTCTATAGTTATTGATAATATCTTCGATCCGGCCGTCGTAGCGTAGAAACCGGGAGGCAGCGTTGGCAGCGTAACATTCACGGGTGATTCGGTGGTTCCAATCGTGATAGGGGGCTGCCGAAGGCTGGGTGCCGACAATTCCTGTCCAAGGATCCTCTCGAGGTGGTTGGTAGAAATGACCATGGAATATGACATAGTTTCTCATATCCCAATTTTAATAGCTCACTATTGAATGTAAAGCCTGTAGAGATGGATAGAGGCTCTATTCTGCAGGGTTGACACAACCTCGAATATTTTTCTAGTATAACATACCTCATATTTGGAGGCTATATGACAAGAGAGAAGCTTCAGTCTCTTTCTGAAGAGCAGTTAAAAAGTATTGCAAAACGTGAGGGAATACATAACCACGAGGATGCCAACCGCGAGGTCATGATAGATCTCATTCTGGAGGCATTGGAAGAAGATCGCAACGAGAGGGAATTCAACAACAATGCGGCTATGCGTCTCGAGCATAAAAAATACGACATTCTCCGGGACGAAGAGGTCGATTTGCTTACTCAGGACGAGTTTCCGCTTCCCGAATCCTATACCGACACCAGGATTGTTCTTCTGTTGAGAGATCCCCTGTGGGTATATGTATATTGGGATATCAACAAAACTCAGCTGGATGAGTTAAAGGAAGAGCCGTTTTTCGATGGTTTTTTCCTGCGGGTATATGAATTCCAGGGCGAGGAGCCATCGAAGGATAACATCAAAGATTTCTTTGATATCCCAGTAGAAGAAGATGACCGGAGTTGGTACATCAATCTGAATCGCCCCGGCAGTGACTATTGTGTGGATTTGCGCTGTAAAGTAATGCATAAGGAGCGTCTGATGGCCGCATCAAACGCCGTACATAGCCCCCTCGGCTATATTGCCCGCAATCAGGAGGAGTTCTACAACGATCCCTCCACTATGATGCTGATGCTGTCGGGGCTTTGGAATTATGAAGCGGGATCTGATAACCGTCAGGAAATTCCCCAACGCATCATATCTATTCTGGATACACACAATATCGAACTAGACTCGTATCGAGAAAAGTAGGGTAGAGGAATTTAATGAACGCTTATTTAGGATTTGTACTTCATGCACACTTACCATTTGTTCGACATCCCGAATATGACAAGTTTTTGGAAGAGAACTGGTTGTACGAGGCTATCTCCGAAACGTATCTGCCGTTTTTACGGATGTGCAACCGTCTGAAGGCAGACAAAGTACCATTTCGCCTGACCGTATCGATAAGTCCTACGCTTTCGGCTATGTTGTCCGATGAGCTGCTGCAGAAAAGATACCTTCGTCATCTGGAACTGTTGATCGAACTCGGTGAAAAAGAGATTATCCGTACACAGAACAGCCCGGAGTTTCATCCCCTGGCAAAAATGTATAAACAGTTCTTCGAACAGAATCTCAAAGATTTCACCGAACTGTACCATAAGAATATTCTCTGGGGATTCAAGAGCCTCGAAAAAGAGGGGTATCTTGAGATCATCACCACTGCTGCCACCCACCCATTTCTTCCCCTGTATCAGGCATATCCGGAGGCCCTCGAGGCGCAGATACAAACCGCGGTACTCGACCACAGCCGGAAGTTCGGTAAGAAGCCGCAGGGATTCTGGCTGCCGGAGTTTGGTTATTATCCGGGAATTGAAGAGGTCCTGCGCAAAAACAATATAGAGTACTTCTTTACAGCCGCCCATGGCATTCTGTTTGCGAATCAAAAAACCCCGTACGGAGTGTATGCTCCTCTGACGCTGCCGAACGGGCTGCACGCCTTTGGCCGGGATTATCCCACCTCTGATGCGGTGTGGTCGGCGGACAGGGGCTATCCGAGTGACGGTGATTACCGCGAGTTTTACCGTGATGTGGGCTATGATGAGTCGCTGGAGTATGTACGGCCCTATATTCATGAGCCGGAAGTGCGGGTCTGTACCGGATACAAATACTATGCAATTACCGGCTCTACTGACGAGAAGCGGCCTTACGACCCTGAGAAGGCTTCCGCTAAAGTGAAGGAGCACGCAGAAAACTTCGTGTACAATCGCAAGAAGCAGCTGAAGAAATTCGAAGGGCTGATGGATCGTCCGCCGTATATTGTGGCTCCCTTCGACGCGGAGCTGTTCGGACACTGGTGGTTTGAAGGGATTCAGTGGCTGGAACAGGTAATCAGACAGGTGTACCAGTGTGAGAACCTCAGTTTGAATACCGCTGCCGATTATCTGAAGCAGCATAAAGCGGTGCAGCGTGGCCGCCCCTCCTTCTCGAGCTGGGGTAACGAGGGGTATGCGGATGTGTGGCTCGATGGAAAGAACGACTGGATATACCGCCATATACACAAGGCAATCGAGCGAATGTCGGAGCTGGTGGCCCGTTACCCGGATGTGAACGGACTGAAACACCGCACTCTCAACCAGGCGGCCCGGGAAGTAATGCTGGCCATGGCCTCGGACTGGCCCTTCATCATGAAAACCGGCACTACCGTGCCCTACGCCGAACGCAGGGTGAAGGAACATCTGTACAACTTCAACTACATCTATGAACGCCTGTGCAGAAATACTGTGGATACAGAGTGGCTCACTTCAATCGAGAAGAAGAACAACCTGTTTCCCGATATCGATTATAAAATTTTTTCCAAGAAAAGTCTGGAGTCGCAAGTCTCCAGCTACTGCCGATAACCACTCCGGCACAACACCACACATGAAGCCCGGCGGCTGGATATCAGTCCCGGGCTTTATGTGTATATACCTGCGACCGTTCCTAAGCGGGTAAGGTGGTGGCTACGTTCGTACCAGTGAAAACAACTCGTCTCCGGACACCAATTCGAGATGGTAGTAATGCGCCGTTTCCCCTCTGGTCTCTCTTCTCTGTATTTTTGCCACTCGGTATACAATCATTCTGTGGGTCGACAGCGGCAACGGCAGCGGATGTCCGTTCATGTCGACAATTTGGTTGAACTGCAGTCTATGTTCTATCTCCTGAGACTCGCCTTCGGGATATACGAGATAGTGGCTCTCGAGAAACATCCATTCCCTCCAAAGTACTTAACGTATGTAAAGTAAACATTATCGGCAGGTTTTACTTTTCTCTTTAATATAAAAAATCTACGTTGACATCATTTTCTTATGCGATAGTATGTAGGATAAAGGTGGGGGAAAGTGGGAAAATTTAGGAGAAAGTGGTAACAAAGTATGTTGATGGGGGAATACCACAACTCGATTGATGATAAAAGCAGACTCTTGCTGCCGTCGCGGCTCAGGGCAGAAATTGCCGGTAACGCCCTGATACTGACCCGCGGTGTCGATAAGTGTCTGTGGCTGTTTCCCCCGGAGGAGTGGCGCACAATTTCAGAGAAGATCATGGGCTCCTCTTCTATGTTTAAATCGAAAACACGACTGCTGCAGCGGCGGATCATCGCGCCGGCGCAGGAGTGCGAAATCGACAAGAGCGGCAGAATTTCTATTCCGCCTACTTTACGAGAATCAGCTGAGATGAAACTGAAGGGCGAGGCTGTCATCCTGGGAATCGACAGCTATATGGAACTCTGGGATATCGATGCGTATGGTGAGTATTTACAGGAGAGCGAAGCTGATTTTCAGGAAGCTGCTGAAGAGCTGGGTGAACTGCTGTCTCTACAGTAAGTGGAGACAAGCTGGATATACGAAACGAATTGGAAAGGAGAAACATCGGGTTGCTCATGGATACCGTGCATTATTCCGTACTTCAACAGGAAGTTTT
>CAZAMY010000081.1:0-8681 GCA_964485995.1 uncultured Sediminispirochaeta sp. | reverse complement strand
GCGGATACTGCTGGTCGATTCCAGCAAATTCGGGCAGTTTACCCAGTATCATTTTGACACAATTATCACCGACGATTTGTTGGACAAATCTATGCAAAACAGCCTTATAGAATGCGGTTTAAGGCTTATTACTGTCTAATTTGTCAATAAAATCCTGATTTTAGGCCGCAAAAGTGCAGTAAACATCTATAAATAAATAAAAAATGTGCGAAATAAATAAAATTTGTTTGACAACTGCAAAATTCCATTTTAAGCTGGCCCAAGATCGAAACTAAAGAAAGAGGAACATCGTGAAATCGCCCGGAAAAAGCGGTGCATTGAGTCTGAAAGCAAAAGAGAAAATTCTCGCCTATATAAAAGAGTCCGACCTGCGGGTGGACGAAGCACTACCGACTGAAGCGGCTCTGATGAAGATGCTGGGGGTAAGCCGCCATACCGTTCGTGAGGCGCTGGCTCTGCTGGAACAGGAACGCATTGTCTATCGCGTACAGGGCAAGGGGACCTTTCTGAAGCGCCGGCCCCTGCAGATAGAGCAGGGTCTGGAGAAACTCGAGAGCATCACCGAGATAATAAAAGGGTGTGGGCTGGTACCGAGTACCCGCTGGATTGGTATAGAGGTAAAACTTCCCGGCGGCAAAATTGCCGAACAATTACAGATCGACCCGCAGGAGAAGATCATAACCTTCAAGCGGCTGCGCTTGGCCAGCGGTAATCTGGCCAGTTACTGTGTCGACAGTATGCCGGTTCGCTTTTTTGATTCTATTCCGTATACAATAGAGGATGAATCGGTGTTCAACTATCTCGAGCGGGAGAAGGGAATCTATATACAAACTGCGGTCAGTTACGTAATTCCCACCGCTCCTACCCGGGAGATGGTCGAAGAGCTGGGGGTGGATGAGGATCAGCTCTTTATTCTGCTCGAGCAGCTGCACTACGACAATGAGGGCAAGCCGCTTATTTATTCTCTCGACTATTTTCAACCGGATGTAATTCGATTCAAAATCAACAGGACAAGGTGAGAAACAGATGCGACGGATTGATGCTATAGAGTTCAAAGACGGAGGGCTGCGGCTGATCGACCAGCGGAAGCTTCCCCAGGAATTCACTTATTTCGAATGCAGCACTTATCAGGAGTGTGTGTTTGCTATTCGCGATATGGTGGTGCGGGGTGCTCCTGCGATTGGAGCGGCAGCAGCCTATGGGGTGGTTCTGGCGGCCGGTCAGTTTCGTGAAAATAGCCCGGCGGAGTTTAGGAGTAATATGGAATCGGCCCTCGATGAGCTCAACCGTGCCCGGCCCACCGCGGTAAACCTGATGTGGGCGATAAAACGGATGCGGGGCATCCTCGATGGGCAGACCGATTCGGCTCCGGCTGATGTTTACACCGCTTTGAAAGCGGCTGCCGATGCAATTCTCAGCGAAGACATTAAAAAGAGCGAGGCGATTGCCGCCAACGGCAACAGCCTGGTGCCGCAGGGAGGTACTATTTTAACCCACTGCAACACCGGGTCTCTGGCGGTACCCGGTCCCGGAACTGCGCTCGGTGTCATTCGGGCGGCCTACGAGGCGGGGAAAGAGATTTTTGTGTACGCCGACGAGACCCGGCCGCGGCTGCAGGGATCCCGGCTGACTGCCTGGGAACTGGTAGAGGAGGGAATCCCCTCCAAACTGATCGCCGACAGTGTGGCGGCAACCCTGATGCGGGACGGATTGATCGACCTGATAGTAGTCGGGGCCGACCGGATTGCAGCGAACGGCGATACGGCCAATAAAATCGGCACCTTCATGTTGTCGGTAGTGGCCACACAATACAATGTTCCTTTTTATGTAGTGGCTCCGGTGTCTACCATCGATTTCGACTGTCCCGGCGGCCGGGAGATAGAGATAGAGGAGAGGGGGCGTGAAGAGCTTACCCATATCGAAGGGGTTCAATTCGCGCCCGACAAAATAGATGTGTACAATCCGGCTTTCGATGTAAGTCCGGCGGAGAACATTACGGCGATAGTCACCGAGCAGGGTGTGCTCTATCCGCCGTTCAACGATTCTATCGCCGGTCTCACGCGATAACGAGGGAGAGGAAGTATGAGTAGCGATAAAGCCATTGAGGTGAAGGGCTTGACCTTCACCTACAAAGGTGATGATGAAACCCAGGCAGTAAAGGGCATCGATCTGGATGTCGAGAGAGGCGAGTTCGTAGTTATTATGGGGCCCAGCGGCGCCGGTAAATCGACTCTGGCAAACAGCATGAACGGACTGATTCCCGGGTTTATGAAGGGGAAGTACGGCGGTAGTGTGCTGGTCAACGGGCACGAGGTCAAAGGTACTCCCGTCAGTCGTATGGCCAAAGAAATTGGTTTGGTATTTCAGGACTTCGAGGCCCAGCTATTCAGCACCAATGTGAATTTGGAGATAGCCTTCGGACCGGAGAACTTCGGCGTTCCCCGCGATGAGATAGTGCAGCGGATAGAAAAGGTGCTGAAAACGGTCAAGCTGGAGGGCTTTGAAAACCGCCAGCCGGCTACCCTCTCCGGAGGGCAGAAGCAGCGCCTGGCCATCGGTTCGGTTTTAGCAACCTATCCGGACATCATCTGCATGGATGAGCCGACCACCGACCTCGATCCGGTCGGCAAACTGGGAATCTTCACTATTGCCAAAGAGCTGCACGAGAGCAGCGATTTTACACTCGTGATCATTGAACACGAGACCGAAGAGGCGCTGCACGCCGACCGTGTCGTCGTGATGAAAGACGGAGAAATCCTCCGGCAGGGCAATCCCCTGGAGGTCCTGCGCGAAGTCAGGTTTACCGACGAAGTAGGCATCATGTCGCTGCAGATTCCCAAATACTTCAAGGAGCTGCTGAATTGTGAAAACTGCGACCTTCCGCTGAATCCGGAGGATGGGTACAAGTTTTTCCAGCAGCAGGGCTTGAAAATAGATCAGGGTAAGTACGACCAGCTGGTCTCCCGTGACGAAGAGCGCCGGAACGGTTACGGCGAGGTAGTCCTGAGCGTCGAAGATTTGGTGCATGTGTACCCGAACGGAAACCGCGCGGTCGACGGAATTAGTATGGATATCCGTGAGCGGGAGTTCGTGGCCATTCTCGGTCACAATGGAAGCGGAAAAACCACTTTAGTAAAACACTTCAACGGTCTGTTGGCCCCTACCGAGGGGAACATCACAGTGGGCGGTAAAAATACCCGCGAGCACTCTATTTTCGAAATCGGAAAAGAGATTGGATATGTATTCCAGAATCCCGACCACCAGATCTTTGCCGATACCGTATTCGACGAGATCGCCTTCAGCCCGAAGATCCGCGGCAGCTCCGAAGAGGAAGTAAAGGAGCGGGTGAGTGAAGCCCTCGATGCGGTGGAACTGGCCGGATACGAGGAAAAAGACCCGTTTTCGCTGAGCAAGGGCGAACGCCAGCGGGTTGCGGTGGCCTCGGTGCTGTCGGCCAGACCGAAAATCATTGTGCTCGATGAACCGACCACCGGGCTGGATTACAAGGAACAGAAGCGGATGATGGAGCTCATCAAAAAGCTCAACGATTCGGGACATACCATCATTATGATTACCCATACCATGTGGGTGGTCTCCGAATATGCCCATCGTGTGGCTGCCATCAAGGACGGCAAGATAATGATGGATGGAATGACCCGCGAGGTATTTGCCCGGGAAAAGGAGCTGTACGACTCCTACCTGAAGACCCCGCACATCGTGAGTCTGAGCAATATGCTCGAGCGCACCGTTCTGTCGATTGAAGAGATGAAGTTTTGCACCGGAGGGCTGCAGTAATGGATATGTTTTTATATATGGATCTGAACACCTACGTTCACCGCCTCGATCCGCGCACGAAGCTGCTGCTGATGTTTCTGAGTTTCGCGGTGGGTGTAATGTACAAAAATATCGTAATGCTGGTGGCGGCGCTGGTACTGGTATTAATCTACGGCGGAATGGGCCATATACTGTCGAATCTCAAGCGCATCAAGGTTGTGCTGATCATGATCACCCTGTTTTCGGTGGTCATATGGTCGATCGCCCAGTCCGGGGAAACCCGCTTTCTGATCTTTACACTGGAGGGCGTACTATACGGCATCATGATTGCGATTAAGACCAATCTGATGATTGTGGCCGGGATGGTATTTCTCAGCACCACCAAGATCGAGGAGATAGCCGAGGGGCTGGTGAAAATAAAGGTTCCCTACCGCGGGGCGTTTGCCTTTTCGACTGCTATTCGACTGGTGCCGATGATTGTGGCCACCAGCTATACCATCATCCAGGCCCAGAAATCCCGGGGGCTCGACCTGGAGAGCGGAAGCCTGTTTGAGAAAATTAAGAAATATGTGCCGCTCATGATCCCAACGCTGGTTTCGGTTATCCGGGGAACCAATGTGTTCTCCATGGCGCTGGAGTCGAAGGGCTTCGGTTACAGCAATAACCGCAGTAATTTCCTGCAGTTAAAGATGAGCGGTCATGATTACCTGATGATGCTGATAGGCCTGACGATTGTAGCGGTCGCATCTTATCTAAAATTCGACCCAACGGCCTACAACACACTTATCAATCTATTCCCTTGGGGGGATTTTGCCTAAGAGGCATATATATAGCACTACTTATAAGGAGTGAGGAGTATGAAAGACGTTTTTGCCATGTGGAAAAACACCAAAATGGTGGTACTGGTAGCACTATCTGCCGGTTTGTACGCAGCTTTGCTGATTCCGTTCAAAGGCTTCGTATTGATTCCAGGAATCACCGAGATCCGGCCCGCCAGTGCGCTGCCGGTTGTCCTGGGGCTGCTGTTCGGACCCGCCGGAGCGTGGGGTGCGGCCATCGGTAACTTGATTGGAGACTTCTTCGGTTCCCTGGGAATCGGAAGCCTGTTCGGATTTGTGGGAAACTTCATGTTTGCCTACGTACCGTATAAATTGTGGATCAATCTCGGCCTGGTTTCCAAAGAGGACAGCGAACCGGACCTGAAATCGGGCAGAAAGATTCTGGCCTACGTAATCGTGAGTATTCTCGGTTCGGCGGCCTGTGCCCTGCCGATTGCCTGGGGCCTGGAACTGCTGGGAATGGTTCCCTTTGCAGCCCTCGGCAGTATCATTACCATCAACAACTCGGTACCGTCGGTATTTCTCGGAATTCCGATTATGCTGATCCTGTACCCGCGCATTAAGAAATGGGACCTGCTCTGGACCGAAATCATGGACGAAGAGGACATCCCGGTGGCCGGAAAACTGTCAAGGATCGGCGGCATCGTGATGACCATCAGCATTCTGGTCGGTCTGGTCGGAGGCTTTCTGGCAGCCCTCGGTGTAGGTCAGGGACTGCTGTACAGCGGTTTTGGCGCCGGCGGCGATGTCGGTACAGCCGGGGTTATCCTTATCGCCGGTATCGGAACTGCCGGACTGATTATTTCAGCTTTCATTCAGTCGATGCCCAAGAAGGAAGCCTAAACTTCATACGCTATACGACGGCACATGCGGGTCGTCCGGCTTGCCCCGAAGCGGGTGCTGCCGGACGGCCCCTCTTACAGGCGGCTGTACACAGGAGCGAATAATGAAACAGATGGATGAATACTTACCCTTTGTGCTGCAGCACAAAAACATCGCCCGGATTGAAGAGGACACACTTCTAATTGGAGACCGCCGGGCATATCCTTTCAAAAAGGAGTTCTATCGTTGTGCCGGGGTGGAAGAAGCGGCCGAGGCGATCGAAATGATGGTGACCCAGGGAGGAGGTCCGGTGCATGTAGCCATGGCGGCAATTCAGCTGCTGGCAGGGCGTGCTGAAGCCGGCACAATTGAAAAAGGCCCAGAGCTCTTTGAGCAGGCGAAGCGGAGGCTGCAGAGTACCCGTCCGACCAATACCACTATGGCTCGTACCCTGGAGGTAATGGTCGATAAGGTGCGCTCCGGCATAGAGTCCGGAGAAAATATTGAACGGATATCAGCCGGCTTTATTGAAGACTTCAAGGCTGAGTACCAACAGAAAGCATTCAAAATGGCAGAGGTGGGCGCTTCACTAATAGAAGCCGGAGACGGGGTTATGACGATGTGTTTCGCCGAGACCTCCTTCATTCTTTCCGTCGCACTGGCCATGGAGCAGGGCAAGCAGATAAAGGTCTACAGTCCCGAAACCCGTCCCTATTTCCAGGGAGCCCGTTTAACCGCCCCCTGTTTGCAGGAGATCGGTGCCGACGTAACCCTGATCACCGACAGTATGGTGGCCTACATGATGTCCCAGGGCAAGGTTCAAAAGTATATGACTGCGGTAGATATCATTACCCGGGACGGCTGGGCAGCCAACAAGGTCGGCACGTTTCAGAATGCCATTGCGGCCAACTATCACGGAATTCCTTATTTTCCCTTTGCCATCGATCCGGATATGACCCGGCAAGGCCGGGATTCGATTATAATAGAAGAGCGTAACCCCGAAGAGGTGAAACGGGTAAAGGGAGAACTAACCACCCGCAGCGATATGCAGGCCTATTATCCGGCCTTCGATATAGTTCCGCCGCACCTGATTGCCGGGGTAATCACCCCGAAGGGGCTGGTTTCACCATATCAGCTGCCGCAGGTTTTCGCTTCAAGTGAAGCGGAGACGAGCCCGGAGGCGGGCGCATGAGTGTAGCCATACTCGGCGGTACCGGCATCTACAGTGCAGAGGGTATTGCCGCCGACGCACACCAGGTAGACACCCAGTTCGGTCCGGTGGAGCTGTACCGGGGGCAGGGTGAATATTCCGATCTCTACTTTATCACCCGGCACGGAACCGACCACAGCGTACCGCCGCACATGGTAAATTACCGCGCCAACATCGAAGCCCTGTCGCTTATGGGGGTGACGCATGCAATCGGCATTTATGCGGTTGGTTCAATCACCACCAGGGTACCGCCGGGGGGCATCGGGCTGATTGACCAGTTTATCGATATGACTCACGGCCGGCAGAGCACCTTTTACAACGGGGGAGAGTCGGGCCTCAAGCATACCGACATGAGCGAACCCTACTGCCCGGCGCTGCGGAGCAATGTGCTGGCGGCCGCCCGGGCGGGCGGGATTGAAATGGGCAGTCAGGGTACCTATCTCTGCTGCAACGGACCGCGCTTCGAAACCGCCGCGGAGATACAAATGTACAAGCAGTGGGGTGCCGACTGTGCGGGCATGACGGCGGCCACCGAAACCACCCTGGCCCGCGAGAGGGATATCCACTTTGCCGGGATGGTCTACTCGATCAACTGGGCAGCCGGTGTAAGACAGGATATCGAATTTATTACCCGCGACCGGGTTGCGGAAAACAAGCGTAGACTCCTCGACCTGGCCGTTGCAGCCCTGTACGCGAAGAAGGCGGCCTGCAGCTGCGAGTATCAACCGGTATTTTAGGAGAGTATATATGGACAACAAGCACTTGAAATTTGAAACACAATCGATACACGCCGGCGGAGGGCACAACAATCCCGAAAATGCCCTCAATCCGCCGATTTTTCTTACTTCGACCTTCGCTTTCGAGAACACCGATAAAGTCGATGCGGTGATGAGTTTTGAAAGCGATGACTATGTATATACCCGTGGCAATAACCCTACTCTGCGGCTGTTCGAAAACCGTATGGCGGCGCTGGAGAGCGGCAGTGGAGCGGTCTCGTTTGCCTCCGGAATGGCAGCTATCAGCTCGGTACTGTTTTCATTTTTACGACCGGGCGACAAGGTGCTCGTACATAAGACCCTCTACGGATCTTCCTATAATGTGGTAACTAAGGTGCTGCCGAAATACGAGATTGGCTACACAATTGCCGACCTGGCGCAGCCCGAGTCCTTGGAGTCCGTAGTTGACGAGAGCACCAAGGTCATCTACTTCGAAACCCCCAGCAATCCCAATCTCAGTATTGTGGATATTAGAAAAATCGTCGATTTTGCCAAACCCCGCGGGATAAAGGTGGTGATAGACAATACCTTTGCCACTCCCTACTTCCAGCGGCCCCTCGAGATGGGAGTGGATGTAGTGGTGCATAGTGCCACCAAATACATCTGTGGTCATGGTGACGTGGTGGCCGGAGTGGCGGTTTCACGGGACCAAGAGTATATAATGAGTCTGAAGTTCGATTATATGTGCGAGTTCGGCGGGGTACTGAGCCCCTTTAATGCCTGGCTGCTGCTGCGCGGCTTAAAAACGCTGGGTCTGCGCATGCGGCAGCACGAGGCCAACGCGGTCGCAGTGGCCGAGTATCTGCAGAAGCACCCGAAGGTAACTGGAGTCCAGTTCCCGGGGCTGGAAAATTTTCCGGGCCACGAAATAGCCAAATCACAAATGGACGGCTACGGCGCCATCGTGAGCTTTGAGGTAGACGGCGGCCTGCAGGCGGCCAAGCGGATGGTCAACAACACCAAGCTCTTCCAGCTGGCAGTTAGCCTGGGCGACTGCGAAACCCTGGTGCAGCTGCCGGCGGCCATGACCCACCGCGGCTATGACCAGGAGAGCCTGCACGAGTTCGGGTTGACCGAGAGCATGATCCGCATCTCTGTCGGACTCGAGCACATCGACGATATCCTGGCCGAACTGGAACAGGCGCTTTCACACGTATAGGAGGAGCAGCATGAAAACACTGCTGAAAAACGGTATTATTTTAACTATGGAAACGGCGGAGCCTGAGCTTATTCATGGAGACATCGGCATCGATGGCGACG
>CAZAMY010000080.1:0-8727 GCA_964485995.1 uncultured Sediminispirochaeta sp. | reverse complement strand
GGGCGCTGCAGTTTTCGTTATAGTAGGGTCTATTTTATGCAGCAGATTTTTCGGGGAAATCAGGGTTCCTATCTGATTCTTCCATATTCAATGCCTCCTGGCGTTTCGCGGCCAAAAAGCTCCATGTAATTCCAGATATAAGGGTGAGAGCTCCGGGGATTGTCACTCCGGAAATGATCAATGCTATTCCTGCGCCCATTAAAGTAAGTCCGTATTTCATTCTATTTCCTCCGTGTGTGATATGATGCAAATATACCAGAATAGAATTAAAAATCAAGTGATAAGAGTAAAAAAATGAATAAAAACTGCAGAAAAAATAAAAATATGTGAGAAAATTAACGAAAAACTAAATATTCAGTTGTTAGCTAAGATGCGTAATGAACGCAACTCGAAAAACTACTATAATTGGGTCAAAGAGTGTTTTAAAACAGTTCAAAAGAAGATATTGTGAACCCAAGCATATAAATTGACTAATATAGGAAATATTAGTATATATAGACCAGGAATAATTTATTACATCGAACCTATTTTGTGTTCGCTGTGGAGTACTTAGATGGAGGAATTATAGTATGTATGATGTAGTGGTGATAGGAATGGGACCGGCTGGTATGGCGGTATCTGCAATGGCGGTGAAGCTCGGTTTGAGTGTTCTGGGAATAGAAAAACACAAAGTCGGCGGAGAGTGTCTGAATTGCGGCTGTATCCCCAGCAAAGCGCTGCTGAAGGCTGGAGAGATGCGCAAGGTAATAGAGAACTTGGAACATTACGGCTTTCACCCCGCTGAGAAGCCTGAATTGAATGATCCCCTGGCCATTGTGCGTGACAAGGTTGATACAATCAGCGGGCCGAAGACGATGAAGACTTTCGAGAAGGTAGATCTTGTGCTGGGGCAGGGTGATGCGGAATTCGTAGATGCGCATACCGTGCGCGTGGGCAGCAAAGAGTATAAGGGCAAAAAGATATTCATTGCGACCGGTACCGAACCTATGATTCCGCCTATTCCTGGGCTTGATAAAGTGGAAAAATTGACGAATGTAAATCTCTTCGAGCAGAAGGAAATTCCTGAAAGCCTGATGATAATCGGAGGAGGAGCAATCGGGTCGGAAATGGCACAAGCCTTCTCCAGGCTTGGATCAAAGGTTGTGCTCGCGCATATGGATCCGCACCTGATTCCGGCTGGCGATAAACAGGCCGGCGATCTGCTGCAAAAGGTGTTCGAGGAAGAGCATATCGAAGTCTACAACCAGACCGCTATTTCTAAGGTAGAGCAGGTCGATGGCGAGATTATTACCTATACCGACAAGGGCGTGTTCAGAACGAAGCGCATACTGGTGGCTGCCGGGCGTAAACCGGTTTTTGACGGCCTGAAACTCGAGAATGCCGGTATAAAGTATTCGAAACGGGGAGTTCAGGTAAACCGGAAGCTTCAAACCAGTAAGAAGCATGTGTATGCGGTCGGCGACTGTAACGGACTGAGTCTGTTTTCGCACTCGGCGATGCACCAGGGAATGCTGGCGCTGATGAACTCGATGAATCCTACTCCCTTTAAAAAGTTCAAACATGATGATTTCGTGGTTCCATGGTCGGTATTCACTAAGCCGGAAATTGCCGAAGTGGGCATGTCGGAAGAGCAAGCCCGGGCTGCCGGCATAAAATACAAGATCGTGCAATCCAACTATGCCGATTACGGACGTACCATTGCCGACGGTCAGCCGGAAGGTTTTGTCAAAGTGGTTACGAACGACAAGGGGAAAATCTTCGGCGCTACTGTGGTGGGAGAGTCGGCCAGCGAATTGATTCATGAGTGGACGATGGCCATGCAGTATAAGCATTCACTGTTTGATATCATGATGATGCAACATTCTTTCCCCACCATCTCCCTGATGAACAAGCGAGTGTCGGAAAACTGGATGATGGAGCTGGCTGAAAAGCCATTGCTGCAGAAACTGGCCAAACTTTTCATTTGACGGGTCTGAAGTAAAAAACGGGCGTCCTCGCATGCGTATGCAGGGGTGAGGACGCCCGAAAAATTAAGGGGAGGTATCAAGTATGGTCAGACATTGCTGCCTTCGACCGGATATCCCGCTTCCATCCAGTCTTTCTTTCCACCTTCATAGTCATATACATTGGTAAACCCGAAGGTTTCGAGCTTCTCAGCAGCAGCAGGGCTGGCCTTACATTCGGTGTCGGCACAATACACGATAATCTCATCATCCTTATTGAACCTCTGCGAGGCTTCCTTTGCAATGCTGTTGAGAGGGATGTTGATTGCCCCCTTGATGTGGGCCTCGTTAAACGGCTTTGGCATTAACACTTCGATCAGTTTGATATCTTCACCGTCATTGAGCTTCTTCTTAAGGGTTTCTCTCTCAATTGTCTTTGGCATAACTCCCTCCTTCGCTGTGTCTGCTTTAAACGTAAGAAGTATGAGTAAAAAAGTCAAAATAGTGCTAAGGATGACGCTATCCGCACACCAGCGCTGAAGGTGTCCGCTTTGACGTTTTTAGGGGGTCGGTGCGAAGGGGAGAACGGTACGCAAATCGTTGTCAGTCAAGCGTAAGCCGAGACCGATGAAGTAGTCTCGCTCTGCGTTATGGAGGGCGTTATCTACACCCCCGGTAATGTATAGCCAGTTGAGCGGATTGTTTGAATCGGGGTCGAACACCGGAAACACAGTTCCGTATCCGCGCAGATAGGGAACCTTGGCCTGTCCGAACTCGAACATTTCAGTTGATAAGGAAATCTGCTGTACGGGCTGGTACTTCAGACCGAATCCGGCACTGCTCTCGATGATGCCGCCCCGCAGGGTGAGTGGCCCGAAGCTTCGGGCCATCTGGGCGGATACCTTCAGCTCGTTAGTCCACTCGGTTTCACTGGTGGTGGTATCGCTGTTATTCGCCGGATTCGTGTGGTCGATCACAATAGTGCGCGTTTCGGTGCTGCGGCTCAGCTGGTCGGGGGTGTCGACCACTCCGA
The DNA here is from genome assembly GCA_964485995.1 of uncultured Sediminispirochaeta sp. Lineage (GTDB taxonomy): Bacteria > Spirochaetota > Spirochaetia > DSM-16054 > Sediminispirochaetaceae > DSBN01. Next base: position 5,751 of record CAZAMY010000080.1, on the reverse strand, counting down.
AACTGTAGTATTTTGGCTTGCCCTCCGGCAAAAGCCGTACCTCAGCATGCGTTTTGGCGGCACCTTGGAGCGCCATATATTCGCTCTTCACACCGACCTGCACCTCCAAACCCATTGCAGAGTTGACGAATTCGTCTACATTCTGAGTAACACGGTCGACCCGGTCATATATCGATTCGTCATTGATAAATTTGCCGAGGTTCCCTTCGCCGCGCTCGATTTTCTTAGTGACACGGTTCAGATCTGCCAGGCTTGCGTTCAGTCTATCCACACTTTCGCTAATGGTGGCAATAGAACTGTTGATGTCCTCATCGCGATTTTCCAGAAGAATATCCAGCCTTTCTGCAATTGAGGCAGTGTGGGCCAGGATTTTCGAGAGCTCCTGTACATCCTGATTGGTGCTGGTGTCCAGACGTTCCGTGATACGCGCAACGTTTTCCATAGATTCTGAGAGCAGAACCAGGTTTCTTTCAACCAGGCGGTTGGTGGTGTCTACAGTATTCCGGGCCAGACTCAGCATCTCATCGATGGTTTGATAACCGCCCCCTTCGTCCATGAAGTTATTCAATTCTTTCATGAACTCATTCAACTGCTGGCCGAGTTCCTCTGCGGTTCGGAAAGTGCGGTCCATAGCGGTGCTGCTAATTACATTGTAGATCACACCACCCGACTCAATTTGTGGTTTTTGAGGAGAACCAGGCTGTAGTGTCACTACCGCGTTGCCGAGCATCGACTGCATGGACTTCTTCACCACTGCATCGCGGTAGACAGGAACTTCGGATGAGATTTCCATTATCAGCTGGGCTTGCCCCCCCACTAGCTCGACTTCACGCACTCGGCCGACGGTAACCCCGGAGACCCCCACTCTGGTGCCTGGCATTAGACCGCTGGCATCTTCTATCATTGCTTTCACCTGGTAGGTATCCGGTGCATCGATAGTCTCTGCGGTCTGCATCACAAATATTACGCTGCCGGTCCCGGTGAGAAGTACGAAAAGTCCAATTTTAACCAGTCGTGTCATATCAACTCCATCTCGTCCATTGTCTTGTGTGCTGCAGTAAAGGAGTATTCTAAAAATTTCTGTAATACCGGATGTGCCACATCGGCTACATCTTCAGGGGTCCCTTCTACCTGGATCTTTGCATCATCGAGAAACGCGATTTTATCAGCCAGCTGAAAACTGCCGACAATATCATGGGTGATTATGATGCACGTCATCTCTAGTTCCTGATTCACTCGGCTGATAAGATTGTTGATGTTTTCTTCTAGAACCGGATCGAGTCCAGTGGTCGGTTCATCGAAAAGGAGAATCTCCGGTTCTCCGGCCAGGGAACGGGCTAGTGCAACCCTTTTTCGCATCCCTCCGGATAGTTCATCGGGATACTTTTTTTCAATTCCCGGCAGCTGCACCCATTCCAGTTTTTCCTGAACAATTCGTCTAATTTCACTGGTGTCACGCATGTGAAAGACTTCTACCAGCGGAAAGGCGATATTCTCCTCTACTGTCATAGAATCAAAGAGAGCAGAATCTTGAAAAAGATAGCCTAATCTCTGGCGGTATTTTCTTCTCTGCTTTTCCGGAAGCGGAACAATATCGGTTCCCTCAATCATTATTTTTCCTGTATCTGGCTCAAGAATTCCGATGATATTTTTCATTAAAACACTTTTCCCGGTACCGCTCTTGCCGAGTATTGCTGTTATCTGCTTGTGCGGAAACGAAACGCTTATGTTGTCGAGTACCAGCTGGTTCCCAAACCGCTTGCGTAAACCTTCGACCTCTACTATCGGTTCATTAAATGACATTAGAACTGCCCCCCAAACATGACCTTCAAGAGGATATCGGTCATGATGAAGTCGGCGACAAGAATACTGACTGAAGCAGCTACCACCGAGCGGGTAGTCGCGTCACCAACAGCTTTCGATCCTCCCTGAACATAATACCCATAAAAACAGGAGATAAGTCCGACAATGAGGCCGAGTACGGCTGATTTTATAAGGCCGGAATAGATGTCCTTGGGATTAAGCATACGATATAACTCGAATAGATAAGATGCTTTGTCTACAGATTTATACCACACAGACACTGTATAACTGCCAATAACCCCGATCACATTGGCCATCGCTGTCAGCAGCGGAAATACGATTACCGCGGCCCAGACTCTCGGCACGACCAGGTATTGGATCGGTTGTACAGACATTGTTTCCATTGCATCGATTTGTTCGCTGATACGCATGGTACCAATTTCTGCGGTAATAGCGGATCCGTTTTTTGCAATGAGCATCAGGGCCGTCATTACCGGGGCGAGCTCCCGGGCCATAGTAATGCCTACCGCTGCGCCGGCTAGAGGTTCGGCACGGAACATAGCAAGTACGTTCACCAACTGCAAGGACATAATCATACCAATCGCAAATCCGGAGAGCATGATGATCGGTATAGAGGCGACTCCCATATGTTCAACATGTGCAGTGAGGAGGCGAAATCGGGCAGGACGCTTAAAAGTCCATTTGAATACCTTTATTGTAAATACACAAAAAAGACCCAGCCTTTCCAAGGCATAGAGGATCTTTAAGTGGGCTTTGAACATGTACTTTTCACTTCTTGATAGACCACATTACTTTACACTTACAGTGTAGTTCAAGTCTATTTTTTTATAACGAAAAAGTCAATTAAGGCTTTGTGCACCAAAAGGCGCGCATAAAAAAGCCGCCCCGGTAAAGGGCGGCTGATAGGTACATAATTATTTATCTGGTAACTAGAAGGGCCGGTCGGCAATGTATTTGTATTCCTGCCATTTGCGGTCGACATCCTTCTTGATTTTACCCAGCAGTTCTTCGGCCCTTTCGGGATTAGAGCTGCGCAGGGCTTTATAACGAACCTCGTTGTAGATGTACTCTTCGATGTCGGAAGAGGGCTCTTTACTGTCGAGCTTGAAGGGGTTCTTGCCCTGGTCGGCCATTTCCGGATTGTACCGGTACAGAGGCCACAGGCCGCTGGTTACCGCTCTGGACTGCTGGTCCATTCCCTTCATCATATCAATACCGTGGGCGATACAGTGGCTGTATGCAATTACGATTGAAGGACCGTTGTAGGCTTCGGCTTCACGCAGAGCGCGGATAGTCTGGATTCGGTTGTAACCCATAGCTACCTTGGCAACGTAGACATACCCGTAGCTCATAGCCATCATGCCGAGGTCTTTTTTGCCGATGCCCTTACCGGCGGCGGCAAACTTGGCGATTGCCCCGGTCGGAGTAGCTTTCGACATCTGACCACCGGTGTTGGAGTACACCTCGGTGTCCATTACCAGGACATTTACGTCACGGCCGGATGCCAGTACGTGGTCGAGACCGCCGTAGCCGATGTCGTATGCCCAGCCGTCACCGCCGAATATCCATACCGAGCGGCGGACCAGATAGTCGGCCACAGATGCGAGCTCTTTCAGCAGAGCGTTGCCGCTCTTTTCGGCTTTGGCCACCAGTTGGTCCTTCCACTTGCGCTGGTTTTCGATTTCTTCTTCTGTGCGCTGTTCGTTGTCGCGCAGGTTTTTCAAGACTTCGGTGTCGATTCCGTCCGCCCCTTCGCTGATAGCGCGGTCGAGGAGCTCTTTTGCATAAGTCATGTTCCGGTCGGAAGCAAGACGCATGCCGTAACCGAACTCAGCCGCATCTTCGAACAGTGAGTTCGACCATGTGGGACCTCGGCCATCGTCGCGGGTAGCGTACGGGGTTGTCGGCAGGTTACCACCGTAGATTGATGAACAACCGGTCGCGTTGGCGATAATAGCTCGGTCACCGAAGAACTGGCTCACCAGTTTTACATACGGGGTTTCACCACAACCGGCGCATGCTCCGGAGAACTCGAACAGCGGCCGCAGCAGCTGACTGCCGATGGTGGTCTGTAGTTTGAGCTCTTTCCGGTCAAAATCGGGAATTTCGTTGAGGAAGAATTCCCAGTTTTCGCGCTCTTGCTCGCGCAGCGGAAGCTGCGGTTCGAATACCAGTGCCTTGTCTTCTGTCTTTTCGCCGTTGACCTTTTTATGGGCCGGACAGATGTTGATACATGCACCGCATCCGGTACAGTCTTCAGGAGCAATCTGTACAGTAAACTTCATGCCCTGGAAGATCTTGCTCTTGGCGTCGGCACTCTTGAAGCTTTCCGGTGCTTTGTCGAGCAGTGCCGGGTCGTACATCTTCATGCGGACAACACCGTGCGGACAAACCGCTGAACAGTCACCACACTGGATACAGGTTTCTGGGTCCCACACGGGAATCTTCTCAGCAACGTTACGTTTCTCATACTTGGTAGTGCTGAGGGGATAGCTGCCGTCAGCCGGCAGTTTCGATACGGGAATCTCATCGCCGCGGCCGGCAATAATCTCGCCGGTAACTTCTTTGACAAACTGCGGCGCATCATCGGGGATAATTTGGATCATATGACTATCACCCTTGGTCTGCTGCGGGTAGTCAACTTTTTCGATAGCTTCGAGGGCCATGTCGATGGTCTTGATATTTTTATCAACAACATCCTGTCCCTTCTTGGTATAAGTCTTCTTGATGTATTTCTTAATGAGATCGATAGCCTGGTCTTCGGGCAGTACGCCGGAGATCTTGAAGAAGGCGGTCTGCATGACCACATTGATGCGGGTACCCATGCCGGCAGCTTCAGCGATCTTGAACGCATCGATTACGTAGAACTCGAGTTCTTTATCAATAATCTGCTGCTGCACCTCTACTGGAATATTATCCCATACCTCATTTTTACCAAACGGAGAGTTCAGCAGAAAAACTCCGCCTTTTTCCGCGTTCTTGAGCATGTTGTAGCGTTCGAGGAAGGAGAATTTGTGACATGCCAGGAAGTTGGCCTTCTGAATGAGGTAAGTGCTCTTGATAAGGTCTTTACCGAAACGCAGGTGGGAAACGGTGGTAGCACCGGCTTTCTTCGAGTCGTATACGAAGTAGCCCTGCGCGTAGTTGTCGGTAGCCTCGCCGATGATTTTGATGGAGTTCTTATTCGCGCCGACGGTACCATCCGAGCCGAGTCCGTAGAACATGGCGCGGGTTACATTCGCACCGGCGGTGGAAAAATCTTCATCCCATTCAAGACTGGTGTTGGTTACATCGTCGTTGATACCAATTGTGAAGTGGTTCTTCGGCTCTTTGGCACTGAGGTTGTCCAGAACCGCTTTCGCCATGCCGGGGTTGAACTCGTTGGAACCGAGCCCGTAACGGCCGCCGACGATGGTCGGGTAAGCTTTCAGCTTGCAGTCGCCGGTTTCCATCATTTCGCCGATTGCGGTGCGTACATCTTCGTACATCGGCTCACCCAAAGAACCGGATTCTTTGGTGCGGTCGAGTACTGCGATAGCCTTTACGGTCTGCGGCAGCGCTGCTACGAAGTCCTTGGCACTGAAGGGACGGTACAGATGTACTTTCAGTACACCGACTTTTTCGCCCTTGTCTACCAGGTACTCAACTGTCTCTTCCATGGTCTCGGCGCCGCTGCCCATCAGAACGACAACACGTTCTGCATCCGGGGCTCCTACATAGTCGAACAGGTGATACTGACGTCCGGTCAGCTTGGCGAATTTGTCCATCGCCTTCTGAACGATTTCAGGGGTTGCATCGTAGTATTTATTTACTGTTTCACGAGCGGCGAAAAAGACATCCGGATTCTGGCTTGTTCCGCGGATAACCGGTTTTTCAGGATTCATCGCGCGGCGGCGGTGAGCCTGGACCAGTTCTGGATCGATCATC
>CAZAMY010000079.1:0-8736 GCA_964485995.1 uncultured Sediminispirochaeta sp. | reverse complement strand
CTTTACTGTCCTCAGCGGCAATTACCGATTCAACAAACAACTTGCGTTCGTACCATTTTGTTTTGAGCAGGGTGTCGTAGAAGCGGGGCAGCAGCAGGGCCCGTAAAAAGCCGGCCGAGTGGGTGATATCGTAGGCAAAGTTCACCAATTCATTATCGAAATAGGGCTTGTCATCGAAGTTGTCCTGCGCTCGGACTGATTTTCCGATAAAGGTCTCTTTCAAAATTGCCTCATACACCTGCCCGGAAACGGTGGTAAGGCTACCGGCAATCTTTTCCTCGGCGGTGATTGGGATGCACTTCATGTGTGAAGAGAGAACTATCACGGTCGTGGGCAGATTCAGCGAATAGGAGCTCAGTATTCCGGCTACCTGAGTCTCTTCGCCCCGCATAAAATCGAGGTAATGGGCTTCAGTTCTGGTGGTAGTTTCGGGGTCGTATCTATTTTTAACTCCCCGGACGAAATACACGGGCTTGTCGATTGGGAAGATGCGGGTGTCATGCACTTTGGTAATGTTGTCGGCCAGCTCCTGCATTCCTGCCGGCGCCCACAGGTGCGGCAGCTCTTTCAGACCTATTTCGGAGGTAATCATTCCGGATGAAATAATGAACTCTATATCGTCGGATTTGAGCCCCGCCTGTTTGACGGCTGCATAATACGCTTCTTCCAGTCCGGTTTTGAGGGTTTCGGTGCTGCCGGTAGCCGCTGTGTCCTTTACGCCTACTTTTTTGGATGATTTTCCGAGTACATCGCCTGTCTGGTCTACAATATATACGCGAGAATTAGTGGTGCCGCAGTCGATAGTTGCTATATACATCTTGCTCTCCTCAATACTTCAAATACGATAAGGACTGTCGGGTGGTTTTAAGTCGTTCAGTTCCCTCTTTTCCGCGACGAATACACAGGGCGGTGAAAAGGGTGCCGACAATAGTTGACTGTACGATTCGCGATACAATGGCATCGGTACGGTAGTTCATCTCTTCAACGTGAGTACACAGGGTGATATCGGCTGCCTGTGCCAGTGGACAATCGGTTGATCCGGTCAGTGCAATAACCATGGCCGTTGCGCTGGCTTTTTCTGCCTGCACCACAATATCCTTGGTTTCACCGGTATGGGAGATGCAGAACAGTACATCCCCTTCGCGAAGGTTGCTGAGCACAACTGCATTTACATGCGAATCTGTAGAGAAGTAGGCGTCTATTCCAATGGCGTTGAACTTGAAAAACGCATCGGCCGCTATAGCGGCTGAGGCCGCATAGCCCAGGCAAAAAATTCGTTTTGAATTATACAAGGCCTCGACTGCTTTTTCTAAAATCCCATCCTCCAAATAGGCTAAGTTTTCCTGCAGTCCGCGAATAGAGCCTTGAAACACCTTTTTCTTTACTTCCGCCACATTGTCGCTCTCAATGATGTCTTCGTAGGCGTGATACAGCGACTTGCCGGCGATCTCGGTTGCCAAGGTAACTTTGAAGTCGTGATAGTTAGAAAAACCCAACAGCCGGTAAAACCGCACTAAGGTAGATTCACTTTTTATCCCCGTGCTGGAGGCCAGTTTCGTAATTGACATCTTAAAGGCCTCTTCCGGGTGTTTGAGGATAAACCTGGCAATTTTTTGCTGAACCGGAGTCATATCCTTCAACTTCTCCCGAATTGTAGGAATGACCGGTGGTACATTGAAAGAAATATTTTTTTCTTTATTCATAGAATTAGCTTTCCTAAGAAAAAATTTCTTTTTCAAATTTAGTTTAGAACGGCTTTTTTCATCTGTCAAGAACTAATATATTTGGCTGATTAATATGGCTGCATAGGCGGCCCCCAAGCTCCAGGCTCGAGCGGACAAGGGCCTCTCATGCCCAAAGAGAGTGACTGCTCCGGCTGTTAATCCTCTTCTTTTGGAAACCTGATGGTAAATACCGGGGTGGGTGAACGGCGCAGTTCTACCTCTCCTTTCAGCTCCTCGGTGAGAGAGGCAATCAGACTGAGGCCGAGTGAGTCCGATTTGGATACATCTACCTCTTCAGGAAAGGGATTACCTGAGTTCGAGATAGTGAGTATATAACTGCGCTGGTCTTCACTTTCTACAAATTTTACTGTAAAGCTGGGTTTCTCCTCAGAATTAAAACCGTATTTAATCGCATTTGTTGCCACTTCATTGATAATGATGCCTACATATATTGCAGTTTGGGTATCGAGACTTATTTGGGAGGCCTCATTGTGAACTTCAATCTTCTTTTCGGTGAAATACGCAAAAATCGTACTGAGCAGTTCTTTTAGATAGCCGCGCATATCGATTTCCCGATATTCTTCACTTTTCTGGAGAAACTCATGTACATAGCGAATCGCCTCTATTTGATACCTTATCTCATCTAGATCACTGTTGCGCCCCTCTTCCAGCTCTTTCTGCATAATGAGAGTGGAAATCATCATAAGGTTGTTGGCGATTCGGTGGTTGAGTTCCCGCATGAGCAGGCTCTTTTTTGACAGTTCCTTCTCTAACTGTCTGTAGTCTCTAAATATTTTAGAAACGGTGGCGAGAGAGAGATTCCACTGAATGAGGTTACCGTTCGGTTCTATTTGCGCGCACACATCCGCCCTTATCCACACCGGCTGACTGTCTTGTGTGTGGCGCATCTTCAGTTGTGCAGCTTGGGGTTTTCCGGTCACAACAGTGTTTTGCAGTGCCTGTATCATAGCTCCATGATAATCCGGATCGATATACTCGATGAAAATTGTTTCTTCAGACACTTCTTCCTTTATTCCGGTGAGTTCCGTTCCCATTGAGTTTATTGAAGAGATGCCCCCTTCGGGGGTGAGAGTGAGAAAACCGCAGGGGGCCTGCTCCCAGAAGAGTGAAGTATTTTCTTCGGCTGAATATAGGTTCTGTGGTACATGTTCGGCGGTGAAACCCTGCTCAATAATACCCTGTTTCTTATTCATACTTTTTTCTCCTTAGGTAGTAGATCACTGCATACCGCGGAGTCACACATACTGTTTCGGCGCTCAGACCAGCTGAGATAGGTCCTCCGCATAAGGTGGCAATGGTAGCATTCTTCAAACATAAGACATTCCTTCTGCAATTGGCTGAAAGAGTATATCTTCGATGCATATGGTTATTTTTCCGGATGGAATTGTGCACTCGAAGCTGTCGCCTACAGAGTGGCCGAGCATTGCAGTGGCGATTGGTGTGAGTATGGAGATTTTGCGTTTTTCGAGATCCGCTTCTGCTGGAAATACCAGTGTATACGCATATTTTGATGTATGACGGTCAAAATTACTGGTAAACTGAACCCTGGTATACATAGTGACTACATCTGGTGGTATCTCTTCGGCCAGCACTATTTCCGCACTGTCCAGCTGTTGGTGCAGTTGATTCAACAGCAGTTTGTCATGTCCGGCTACATCGAGGGAGTACTCGTTGATTAACCTGTAAAGATACTTGTAATCGCAATATGATATTATCAGCATCTCTCCTCCCAAAAGAACTTACCCATGCTACTAACAATAAAATACAAATGGCACGGAGTCATTGACTTGTTTCTACAAAGTACTGACTTGAGTGTAGAGTTTAGTCGGAAGAGAGGAGTGCGAAGATTTTGTCGATATTGCTGCCTTTTACTACGTAATGGTCGAAGGCCTGTTGTGTTCGGGACGGGTCGGAATTGTAACCGGAGAGGGCTATGAGCACCGTGTTGCGTAGTTTTTCTTTGCTGCGCAGCTCTTCTGCCAGAGTATAGCCATCACTATCGGTGAGCCCGATGTCGATGATCATATAGTCCGGAACGCTCTGCAGCGCTTTTACAACCGCATCGTACGCGGTATGCTCTATTTCTACCTGGTGCCCCTCCTCTTTAAGGGTTTCTCCCAGCAGTGCGGAAAAATCCAGGTTATCTTCTACTATGAGAATTGATTTTGGTGTATGCGAGCCCCTTGATGTCTCCGGGCGGACAGCCTCTTCCGGTACTATCTTGTCGGTGCGGGGGAGGCGTAAGTGAAAACTGCTGCCTTTATCAGGCCCCGCACTCTCAACACTCACGCTACCGCCATGGAGTTCAGTAAGCTTTTTTACCAGGGAAAGACCGATGCCGAGACCCTCGCGTTTTGGATTTCCTGGGGAGTGTACCTCCATAAAGGGTTCGAAAAGTGATTTGTGTTGATCGGCGGAAATACCATACCCGTTGTCCCGGCAGATGATAAGAACACTGTTTCCATCGGTTTGCGCGGAAAACCAGATATCGCCATGATCGGGAGTGTACATGCAGGCATTGCGCAACAGATTTACGAACACCTGCTGTATACGCACCGGATCAGCTTCCACAAGCAATTGCTCAGGCGGCGTTGAAACCCATAACGAGTGGTTTTTAGCAGAGATCAAGGGTTTTATCGAGTCGGTTGCTGTGCGCATCTGTTCCCCGATCTCCACAACCTGAAATTTGAGTTCGATTTTTCCGCGGCTCACTCTGGAAATGTCTATTAGATCGTTTACCAGTCTCTGTAGCTGCTGCACCTGCTTGGTAACCATATCACCACTCCAGCTCTTTTTATTTGCAGATGGCTGTTTATTGAGCAGCTCGATTGCTGCGGTCAGGGATGCCAGCGGAGTACGGAGCTCGTGTCCAAGAACCGCCAGAAACTCATTCTTCCGTTGAGATTCATAGGTCAACTGGGCTTCAATTGCGTGTCGATGGCTTAGTTCATCGCGTATCTGGTATTGCCGCGCCCGCGCGCTGCGGGCCGATTTGACGGCACTGATAAGCTCTGTGGTATGAACGGGGCGTTCCAGAATCTGGGTATGACCAGAATAATCCAATCGACGCAGCAATTGCCAGGTATACGACGGATTGTGTTTGTTAGAGCTCAACACTATAAGTGGAAAATTTGACCACTCCGGCTGCTGGGCCAGTTGCGCGCGTAAATGATCTGTATATTCATTCAATAAAATCCCATCGCTGATAATAGCTGAATCTGCCCCCTCCTCAATGAAGCGGCACAGTTCATCCAGACTTTTACAGATCTTTGAACAAATCTCGTAGTGAGAAAGCACATATGAAAGTGTCCGGCTATCGGCTGCGTGTCCGGTATGTATCAATATACGTGAACTCTTATGACTCGGCTGCATCTTCTCAGGAACTCTTTTTTGGGGGCAATTTACCTAGGAAGATACCCTTTGGGGTAATCTGCAAAGCACATGTGTGTGATTCATGGTTGCCGCTTCGCCGTTTGTACACGCTGATAGTCTTTATCTGCATCTCCGCTTGGCGGGCATGCCCGTGGTGCAGTACCGTATCGGCAATATAGCTTACTTCAAAACTTGTTGCTGAGATCTCGGATAAGAGGTACACCTGGGAAGCAACCAGGATCGTTGTAACCTGCATCTGATTTAGAAAGCTGGACAGTTCATGCAGATGCACGTTTAAAAACCGCTCCTCCGGCATTGCATAAATATAGCCGTTTAAGCTGTCCAGAATAACCAGCGAAATACCCATTTCGACTTCACTTTTTACATAATAGCTGAACTCTCCTGGGGTGAGTTCGGCCGGATCAACTTGGTAGATGCGGATATTTCCCTTTTCATAGTGTTCCTGCAGATTCAATCCTACTGCTGCTGAGCGTTGCAAAAGCGTCTGAATGCGTTCGTCAAAAATATACATGGCCACTGTCTCACCGCGTTCTGCGGCGGCAACTGCGCATTGAGTGGCGACCAATGATTTACCGGTTCCTGATTCACCACTCAGCAGAGTAGTCGTGCCTACATCCAGTCCCCCGCCCAGAAGTGTATCGATGTCGGCATTACCCGTGCTTATAATGTCCGGATTGAAGTTATGCCGGTGTTCTGCGGCTACCAGCCGTGGAAATACAACGACTCCGCCCATGAAAATTCGGTAGTCATGATAACCGGTATGGTACTCCTTTCCCTGCATTTTACTGACCCGAAGATGTTTTCGGGCGGGACCGTAACTCGGCACCTTCTGGTGTAGCTCGATTTTTCCGTGAATAATGCTGTGGATTACAGAAAACCCGGTCTCTGTTGGGATTTCAGTAAGCACAACTGTACACTTCTTATTTTTGAAAAAGTTCTTTAGCAGCAGCAGCTGGTTCCAGTACCAATACTCCTCTCGGGCCATAAGGCGAATTTCCGTTAAGGAGTCGATAACCAGCCGGTCTGGCTGTACCTCTTCAACCTTCCTGAGGAGGGACTCCATTGTTTGGGGTAGCTCGACCTCTGTGGGATAGATCACGGTTTGGTCCATCAACTCTTGACTTTGATGGCTTTCATGATGGTGGACATGTACTCCCTCTAACGACCACCCGTGCGAAGCTGCAATTGAATAAATTTCCTCCTGAGTTTCGGAGGTGCCGATAAAAAGAACTTTTTCTCCCTGTGCAGCTCCCTTCATCAAAAACTGCAGGCTCAGGGTTGTTTTCCCGCTACCACTCGGTCCCTGCAGCAGGTACAGCTGTTGCGGCGGAAACCCTCCGTTGAGTATCGAGTCTAAGCCGGTTATCCCGCTTTCTACGTACTGTTTCTTCAATATGCGATCCTTTTGCTTAATTATTTTCTGATAAGCCTGTAATGTCAATGAAAAAATTGGATTGCTGCAGATAGGATAGGTTTAGCCTGCGGCCTTACCTGTACGGCAGTGTAACTGTCACGGTAGTACCACTGCCGAAGGTACTGTCAATATCCAGTTGACCGGCATGCTGACGGATTATTTCCTGTGAAAGAGTAAGACCTAATCCAAAGCCGCGGTGTTTGCTTGTGTAATAGGGCTCGACCACCTTGTCCAATTCTGAGTTGGGGATACCTTCGTTTGTATCGATTACCTTAAAATGAACCATTTCCTGATTGTAACCGCCCTCAACGGTAATTGTACCACTTTCGTGCTGCTGAGCTTCGCATGCGTTTTGTAGAATACTGTATGCGACCTCCTTGATTTGATAAGGATCTACAGTAACTCGTAGTCCGTTAAGCGAATCAAAAATGCGCACTATGTGCAGATGAGAGTGAGCGTATCTCCTCTCGATGTGTTCAATACAGCCGTTTATGAGGGTGTACAGATCAGTCTTAACCATCTGCGGGGGCTTCAGAGTTGAGGAGTCCAAGATCTTTTGTATTATCTGCTCTGCTTCAAGACACTTTTCGTCGCAATGAATAAGGTGCTTATCTATAGCTGCATTTTTACTCTTTTTACGGATATTGTAATGCGATAATTTCAGCGCGGCGATGGGGCGGCGGAGTTCATGCGCCATTGAGGCGGAAAGACGGCCCAGGTCGGTGAGCCGTTTTGAGCGGTCCATCTCCTTCTGTGTTTCCATCAGCTCCGTGGTTCGCACTTCTACGAGCTTCTCCAAAATTTCTTTATTTCTTTTTAAGACCTCTTCAGCCTGTTTTCGCTTGCTTACATCCTGCCCGACCCCCAGAATCGCGCTAAATCTTCCACGGCTGTCGGTGACTATTCGGTTTTCCCAGTGAACCCATTTCCGGCTGCCGTCGGAACAGAGATTTTCATGCTCGATTGAGGTGTTCTCAGACGGATGCTGGAGTACTGATTGTACAAACTCACGCAAATTACGGCCGCTGCTCTCTATCTCCGGAATTAACAGACCAACGATCTGTTTACCCAAGACCTCTTCGCGCCGGAACCCGAGGAGCTCCAATGCGAAGTGATTAATAAATGTGACAACTCCTTCCGCATCAGTCTTTAAAATAAGGCTATTGGCCATCTCAACAATATCTGTATATTCCTGCCGGCTTTGTGCCAGTTCCAGCTCTTTCTGCTTATGATCGCTGATATCCAGCATAACTGTAAGAATATAGTTTTGCGAGGTAAAACTGACCACATGCATAACCCCTTCGAGGGCGTCATTGCCTGCTAACTGAATTTCACAGGTCGATTGTGCCTTGCTGCTCTGCTCCCGGCCCGCTATAACCTGCCGCATGTGCTGGTGCAGTTGTTCGCGGGAATTCTTGCATACGTAGCGATAGAGTGCTGAACCGATAATAGACTGCTTGTTCTGACCGATGTATAGCACACCCTGAGAATTGAGCTCCTGAATGATCATATCGGAATCAAGGAGAAAATAAGCTACAGGAGCTGAATCAAACAGATTCTGATATTTCTCCTTCAGATCACTGAGTTCGGCCTCTTTCTCTTTTAGCTCTTCGTTCTGTGTTTCGAGCTCGACCTGATGCACCTGCAGTTCATGTACCAGATGATCGATATTCTTTATATTGCTGTCGCGAGTTTCCGTCTGGGTGATAATAAGTTCGGCTTTCTGTCGCAGGAGCTCAAATTTACTATGTTTCTTATCTGAAGAGCCCATATACCCTAATTATAGTACCATATGAATTTATTATGAACCCGATCTGGGTATAAAAAAAATGACCTTATTCGTCTTTTTATTAATCTGAGAGTAAAGATATTAAAATAAAATAGTCTAATAAGAAATAGGTATTGTATAATTGTATTATGTCATATTCTGTGCTCATCATTGACGATGATCGGATTTTCTGCGACGAGCTGTGTGAAATACTCGATGAATATCACACCAGAGTTGCATTGGCGCCGCAGCAGGCCCTGGATATACTCTCAGCCCCGAACGATATAGATTTAGTGTTGCTGGACGTGCGATTGCCCGGAATGTGGGGAACTGAATTGCTAAAGGTACTCAAAAACCGCTACCCAGAGGTGGCTGTTCTCATGATGACCGCATATGCAACCAAAGATGTTATTGTC
>CAZAMY010000078.1:0-8753 GCA_964485995.1 uncultured Sediminispirochaeta sp. | reverse complement strand
CGAACATGCGTTTTTTGATCTCTTCAGCCAGCTCGGCATCTTCCTCTTCCAGCGACTCGATTATGGTTTTCTCAGTCGTTCTGTCGACCAGGTTGAGGATTTCGACGATGTTCTCGACACCACCTGCAGCAGTAAAGTCTTCGTTGGAGAGGGTCGAGAGCTTCTTCTCGAGTACCCGCTCGACCTCCCGCAGAACTTCAGGACTGGTACGGTCCATAGTCGCAATCCGTTTGGCCACATCCGATTGCACCTCATGCGGCAGACTGCTTAAGATATTCGATGCCTTCTGCGGCTCCAGATACGCCAGAATCAGGGCGATGGTCTGGGGGTGCTCCTGTTGAATAAAATTCAGCAGATGGGCCGGATCGGTCCGGCGGACAAAGTCGAAGGGCCGCACCTGCAAACTGCTGGTCAGTCGATTGATGATGTCGACCGCCTTCTGACTGCCCAGGGACTTCTCCAACAGCTCGCGGGCATAGTCTATGCCGCCCGAGGTTATGAAGTCCTGCGCCATCATCAGCTCTTTGAACTCCTGCAGAACTTTGTCACGATCTTCCGATTCAACATTGTCGAGCCGGGCTATTTCAAAAGTGAGGGTCTCGATCTCATCCTCGCGCAGGTGCTTGAATATCTCGGATGAGATTTCCGAACCGAGAGTCACTAAAAAGATGGCAGCTTTCTGACGGCCGTTTAGCTCCCGTTTACCGCCGCGTTTCTGTGACGTTCCGGCCGCGGCCCCTTTCTGCTGTCCAGCTGCTTTTGCCATAATTTACTCCTCCGCCAGCCAGGTTCTGATGAGCTGAGCAACATCTTCAGGATGCTCCCTGGCCATATTGATGGCGTTCTCCTGCATTTCCATTCGGGCCCGTTCCTCGACCGACATGCCGACTTCCATGCCCTCCTCTTCCTCTTCAGCACTGCGCAGGGCTGCCTCGCGGGCCATTTGATGCTGACGGGCAAGTTCTTCTTCGCGCAGACGACGCCGGCGTTCGATTTCGCGGGAGATGAGCCGGAATACTACAAAGGCAACGACGATAATTGCAATTCCGAGAATGGAATAGAGCAGGATCTGTTGGACCCGCTTCTGACGGCGGTACTTTTCATCCTCTTCCTCGAATTGACTAGAGCGGTCGAACTGCAGGTGTTGAACTGTTACAGAGTCACCGCGCTCACGCTTGTACCCAACCGCGTGTTCTACCAGAGTCTGGGCCTTTTGCAAGGACTCCTCTTCCACCGGGGTGTACTCGCGTACTATCCGGCCCTCATCGTCGATCTGAACAGTACCGTTCTTATTATACTTCTTTTCCCAGATTCCATCGATAGCAACACCGACGGTTATCCGTTCGATAACCCAGGGGCTCTTTTCCTGATAGATGTTGCGGGTATTCACTTCCTCGTTCACGATTTCTGACTTGTTTGTATATTCACCAACCAGGTTATCCAGGTCTTTATATGCCGGCGGTGTCTGGCCCTCCTGTCCCGGGGGTCCCTCAGGGTTAAAACCGGTTCCCTTGAACTCTTCATTCACGATTTCCTTGGAACGCGGGATAGAGAGCACGTATTCCCGTTCACTGAAGGGGGTGTTCGGGTTGTCGGGAACGGTGGTCACCGGAAAATGCTCTTCCGTCTCGACTGTCTCTTTACGGAAATCTAGACTGATATCGACCTTCAATACACTGACACGTCTGGCCCCGAAAATCTGGGACAGCTCTTGGAAAATCTGGGATTTGTACTTGTTTTCCAATTTGGCCTTCTGGTCCAGCTGCCGTTTCGACAGTTCGAGCCGGTCGAACTCCGCCAGGTTGGCAAAGTCGTTCAAGACGACTCCGTTTTGATTGGAGATGACGATGTTATCCTGCACCAATCCTTCGACCGCAAACATCACGAGTTTCTCAATACCTTCGATTTTATTGCGATTTTCGGAAATATCACTGCCGGGTGTGGGAGTGATAATAACCGATGCAGTCACCGGATTCTGATCTTCCTGAAACAGCGCATCCTCCGGTAGTACCAGCGTGACCTGAGCCGAGTCGACATCCTGCAGCGCCTCGATATGCTGTTCGAGGTTCTGGGTAATTGCCTGCCGCAGGTTTACATTCCGTTCGAAGTCGGTCACACTCCAGCGGTCCATCTTGAACACGTCCCATGGACTAGCTTCCTGCGGGATGAGATCTTCGCGCATCAACACCGTTACCATGCGCTGGGCGGTCTGGCGGTCTTCTACAAACACTCGCCCCTCTTCGGTAATGGTGTGCTCCACCCCTTCTTCATCCAGCCGAACGGAAATCTGATTTAGCTTCTCCTGATCGGTAACCGGTGCAGTGATGAGCGGCACCATGCTGGGGCTGGAACTGAAGTTGACCAGCAGTACAAGCCCGAGTATAGCGACGGCCACCACCGAGATGAGAATAATCTTCTGTACAAGCGAAAGCTTGCCCCACAGATTTTTGATCTGTGTAACTGTTTTTTGCAAAAACTCGTTCATTTCCCCTCCCAAAAGGAACGACTGCCATAGGTGCTACCAAAGCCTTCAGCTCTTGCAGCACCCATATCACTCTATCTATCGCAAGTTTGAAATCTCCCTGTAAGCCTTCAACGCTCCGTCTACAACCGATTTAGTCAACGACACGGCAAAGTTTGCCTTGCTCATTGCAATTGTTACATCATGCGCATCAACACTATCAGGGTCTGTAATAAACTGTTGAGTTAACTGTGCACTCTGCTGAGTAAGCGAGTTAGTATCCTGCAGTTTGTCAAACACCATCTGTCCGAAATCAAGATTTCCGCCGTTCTGCTGCTGCGTCTGACTAAGTTTACCCGCCATATGGCGGTTGTCGGTGCGCTGCAGCGGCACAATGTGTCCGCTCACCTGGTTAGAAAAAAGATTCGATATCATCTGCTCGCCCTCCCTTAGCTCATGCTTTCAGTTTATCGTCCGATATTCAGCGCACCCTGGAACATACTCTTGGCTCCGTTGACAACTGCCACGTTCGCCTCGTATGACCGCGATGCGGATATCATATCCACCATCTCTTCCACAATATTGACGTTCGGCATTTCCACATAACCCTTTTGCGGGCCGGTCTTGATTGCGTCGGGATGGGTCGGATCGTATACCAGACGCGGCTTGGCGTCGGCATCCTTCTCTATTTCTGCTATTCGAACACCCTGCCCCACTCCGTTATCCAGAGTCTTGGGTAAAAACGGGCTGCGCCAGTATGGCTGCCGTACCCGCGGCCTGAAAATGACCCGGCTACGGCGGAACGGTCCGCCTTCGGGGGTTCGAGTTGTGTCGGCATTGGCGATATTGTTGGAAACCACATCCAGACGGGTGCGCTGGGCAGTCAAACCTGAAGCTGCTACGTTGATACTACTGAATAAGCCCACAGTCTACCTCCTCTACCGCAGTACGATGTTGACCCGGTTGAACTGGTTCGAAACCGAGCGGGTCAACAGGTTATAGCGCAGCTGATTTTGCAGGAGCAGCATGCTCTCCTCTTCCAAATTGACATTATTCCCGTTGTTGTCTGTTTTCGACAGGTAATCGAGCATCCGCCGCGGGCGAACTTCACGATAATTCTGCGTCCGGTCAAAGGGAATGTGTTTAGGGTGCGTGAGATACGCCTGCGGCTTCTGCACCTTCTCCGAATCGAGCGCACGTTTTAGTTCGGATTCGAAATTCACGGTGCTACGCTTGAAATTCGGGGTATCGGCGTTGGCTATATTGTCAGCACTTACCTGATGCCGCAGCATCGAGACATCCATGGTTCTGTGTAGAATGTCCAGTGTTTTACCAAAGCTGTTATTCAAAAACACTCTGTGCTCTCCTTTCCAAAAGCTTTCTCGTTTCAATTGTCGACACAATCACCCCGCTCACTTAGGATTCTCTTATCGCTTACAGGATGTAACGCGACAGGTCCTGGTCCTGCACAATATCCTGTAGTCTTTCATTCACATATTCCGGGGTAATCGGGATCTTCTGTCCCTTCAACTCCGGGGCCGTAAAGGACACTTCCTCCAGGAGCAGCTCCATAATGGTCTGCAGCCGGCGGGCGCCAATATTTTCGGTCTTGTGGTTTACCTCCACCGCAATCTCACTGATTCGTCTGAGTGCTTCATCTGAAAAATCAAGGTCGACACCTTCCGTCTTGAGCAGCTCGGTATATTGCTTGGTCAGGGCGTTTTCCGGCTCAGTCAGAATGCGATAAAAGTCCTCGTCGGACAGGTCCTGCAGTTCCACTCGCAAGGGGAAACGACCCTGCAATTCAGGAATAAGATCGGAGGGTTTGCTCATGTGAAAAGCACCGGCGGCAATAAATAGTATATGGCTGGTGTCGATAAGGCCGTATTTGGTGTTGATCTTGCTGCCCTCTACGATGGGCAGGATATCGCGCTGTACCCCCTCCCGGGATACATCGACTCCGCCGCGCCCCTCTTTGACTGCCACCTTGTCGATCTCGTCGATAAAAATAATTCCCATTTGCTCGACCCGTTCACGGGCAATATCCGCTGCGCTTTCATCGTCAATCAGTTTGTCCATCTCCTGATCGAGCAAAATTTCACGGGCATTTGTTACCGACACTCGGCGTTTTTTCTTCTTTCCGCCGAAGATATTACCGAGATTACCGAAGTTCATGTTCATCTCTTCGAAACTCTGACCCGAAAAGATTTCGATAGACGGTGAGTTGGACTGCGAGGTCTCCACCTCCACCATCTTTTCATCCAATTTGCCGTCCCGCAGCATTTTGCGGAACTTTTCGCGAGTGGTGCCGCGGGACTCACCGGCGCCGGGTGCCCCGCCGCCCGATTCGGCAACTGCTCCGGCTCCGCTGCCGTCGCCGGCATAGATCACATCGCCGCCGCCGGTCTGACCGCCGGCAGGTGATCCGCCGGCAGGCTGGCCTCCGGTCGGCTGGGCATCGCCCTTTTTCATTCCGGGCAGCAGGAGATCCAGCAGCGCCTCCTCGGTGCGCTTCTCGGCCTCTTCACGCACCTCTTCGGCCATTTCGCTTTTGACCAGCGAGAGAGAGACGCTCATCAAGTCGCGGACCATCGACTCTACATCCCGGCCTACATATCCGACTTCGGTATATTTGGTAGCCTCCACTTTGATGAAAGGCGCCCCGCTCAGCTTAGAAAGACGCCGGGCGATTTCGGTTTTACCGACACCCGTCGAACCGATCATAATTATATTTTTCGGTGCTACTTCGTCGCGCAAATCATCCGGCAGATTCCGCCGGCGCATTCTGTTTCTCAGAGCTATTGCAACGGACTTTTTAGCTTTTTCCTGTCCGATTATGTATTTATCTAATGCATTCACTATCTCTTTCGGAGTAAGTGAAAATAGTTCCTGTGCCATTACAGTTCCTCCACGGTAAATTGATCGTTGGTATAAATGCAGATGTGGGCGGCAATTTTCATTGCCCGTTCGGCAATATCCCGGGCACTCAACTCGGCGGTATCCAGATATGCCAATGCGGCGGCGTACGCGTAGTTTCCGCCCGACCCGATGGCAATTACGCCTCTTTCCGGTTCTACCACATCACCGGTGCCGGATATCAGCAGAGTTTTGCTCTTGTCAGCCACCAGCAGCATTGCCTCGAGCTTGCGCAGCATCCGATCGGTGCGCCACTCCTTGGCCAGTTCGACTGCCGCACGGGTAATATCCCCGTTATACTCCTTCACTTTCCCTTCAAAGCGCTCGAAGAGAGTGAAAGCGTCTGCGGTTGCTCCGGCAAAGCCGGCCAGAATCTTCCCGTCGTACATGCTGCGCACCTTGCGGGCGTTGCCCTTCATAACGGTTTCACCGAGTGTCACCTGTCCATCACCGGCCATTGCAACTTGATCGCCTTTGCGGACTGCGAGAATTGTAGTTCCATGAAATTGATTATCGTTTTCCATGCGGATGAGCCTCCCTATAAACCTTTTTGAGTTTCTCTAACCCCACATGCGTATAGATTTGAGTGGTAGAAACACTGGAGTGTCCGAGCATTTCCTGAACCAAACGAATATCTGCGCCCTGATCGAGAAGGTGTGTGGCAAAACTATGCCGAAAGGTGTGGGGTGAGACCTTCTTAGAAATTCCACTACGCTGCATATACTTTGCAAGAATCAATCCGATGCCGCGCGTGCTTAAACGTGTTCCTTTCAAATTTACAAACAGAGCCTCGGTTTCAGCAAGTGAATTCTGGCGAAAGTGCTGATCACGCATATCGAGATAATATGAAAGCGCCGCCCGGGCCGGGCGTCCTACGTATACATAACGCTCCTTGTCCCCCTTGCCGAGCACACGAATAGATTTCTTTCCCTTCTCCAGGTCCTTCCGGTCTATCGCGGCTATTTCCGCCACACGACAGCCCGTTGAATACATCAGTTCCATCAATGCCCGGTCACGGGCGCCATTGAATGAATCATCCGGCATACTCAGCAAATGCTCTATCTCCGTACCGCTGAGTACCTGCGGCAGGTTACGGCCCCGGGACTTCCCCTTGATGTGTTCGAAAGGATCAGCTGAAGCTATTTCGTAACGGACTGCATACCGGTACAGCCCTTTCACCGCGGACAAAGCCCGATTTATTGAACTGCCGCTCAGCTCGTCTCTGTGCAGGCTTCCGATAAAACCGCGCACATCCGCCGGACGCAGTGCCGTCCAGTCCGCATCACGCGCCGCCACAAAGGCTTCGAAGCGGATTAAATCGGTTTTATACGCCCGCAGGCTGTGAGCAGAGAGTCCCCGGGCTGCTTCGAGGTAGTGCAGGTAATCTGTAACTACGGCATGTAAACTCATCCCACCCTCCGATACCAGAGTCCGTCGAATCTCAACAGACGTCCTTCCAGTTCTTCCTGAAGACGACATCCCGGCGACAGCTCGCCCTGAACTACCGGTTCAATCCGGCTTTCGGTCTTAATATTCCAGGCGTCCAACAGAGTGCCGGCATTCACCAGCAGTTTGGCGCCTTCCCGGGACAAGCGCAGCCCGCCGGCGCCTACAGGTCCGTAGGTTCCGGCCGAATGTACGTACACATCCTTGTTCTGGTCAAGTGCGTGATCAGCGGTAATCAGGGCGCCAGATTTTTTCGGAGCCTGCACTACCACTACCGCCCGCGCCATTCCACTGATAATACGGTTACGCTTTGGAAAACAGTATTTGTGTGCCGGAGTAAAGGGAGGATTTTCACTGACCAAGGCACCGTCGTTCTGCAGAATACGGGCCGCCAGTTCGCGGTTTTCATGCGGATATACGCTATCGATCCCGTTACCCATAACGGCTACCGTCTGCTGCTCCGTTTTCAGTGCGCCCCAGTGGGCGGCCGCATCGATTCCAGCGGCTAATCCCGACACAACCGGGATACCTGCAAGCCCGAGCTCCGCTGCCAGAGAAAAGGCGGCCTTTCTTCCGCTTGCAGATGGAGCACGTGTGCCGACTAGGGCGGCGGCCGGTACGTCCTGCCGCGGGAGTGTGCCCCGCACATACAGTACATACGGAGGGTCATATACATTGTGCCGCAGGAGCGGCGGATATTCCTCACTCCAGTAACTGACAATTCGGGCCCCTGACCGACTTACGTCGCGGGCAATTTTTTCCGCCTGCTGCAAGAGCTCTGCAGGCGAAGGATTCTTGTAGCGCAGCGGATGCTTGATCAGCTGTTCGATATCCAGCAGCCGCATACGTCCGAACTGTTCGGCAGACGATAGATAGAGCCCCAAGGCTCTGCGCTGATGAGGCGAAACGCCTTTGAGCAGGCTTATTGCGAGCGAGAGGATGTCAGCCATCAAAGCCTCCTCCCAGGATCTGCTCCCGGTTCTCCCGTGCTCGCGCGCGCATATTCTCGTCTTCTGTCTCACGGGCTATCTCGTCGTAAATCTCCACCGCTTCTTCGAAGCGTCCCTGCTGCACTCGAATGGATGCCAATAAAAATTTAGTTTTTCCACTGCCGGGCCGTACTTCCAGCGCCCGCTGGACGTACTGCTCAGCCTCGAAGGGACGATCCAGTTCATGGATGTACAGTACCGACAAAGCGTATAAGGCCTCGAAATAGTTTCTCTTAAGTTCGCTTGCCCGTTCATAGTGATAGGCAGCCTCTTCAAGCCGGGCCCTCCGTTCGGCTTCGGTCGGCCGGGCTCCGGCTGTCTGGGCACTCGCCAGTCCGGTGTAGTACTGCACCACCTGATTGTTGGGATAAATCTCCAGCGATTTGAGGAAATACTCCCGGGCCGGGCCGTACTGCTTCTCGTCCATAAACTCGAGGGCCAGCATCTTGTAGAAGATTCCCAGCTGGCCGGTGTCCTCCACCAGTTGTTCCACCTCATCAGAAAAACGCTTAATGTGATCCTCTAATTCGGCAATGCGCGCTTCATCCACCTCTTCGCCGGCGTACTGCCCGGACTCGGTTGCCATCAGTCGCTGTAAAATGCGTTTCTGGGCCTCGTTGCAGCCTGACATAAGCGCGCTCAGCATCAATACCAGGGCTACGCTCAGTACTGTAAAAACTACTTTATTCCGCTTCATGATCTTTGCCTCCTACCAGTACTAGACGCCTTCTCAGCGCCTGTGGCTTCAGATCCGCGCGGATGTAAAGCGGAATGTACCTGCCGCAGCTCTTCATTTTCGACATGGGTATAAATCTGGGTAGTACCGATATCCGCATGGCCGAGCAGGGCCTGCACCGAGCGCAGGTCCGCACCGCCCTGCAGGAGATGGGTTGCGAAGGAGTGGCGGAGGGTATGCACCTTCGCCTCTATGCCGGCCCGGG
>CAZAMY010000077.1:0-8779 GCA_964485995.1 uncultured Sediminispirochaeta sp. | reverse complement strand
TATGGTTTCGCCTGTTTAATACACCTCAGAAGTGGGGTGAGGAGTATCTACCGAAGTACGCCAGGGGTTAAAAGGACAGAGAGGCGGGGAGAAATGTCTGTATCACAATGCTTGTAACACTGAGATGTTTTTTTTCAATTTTGCGCTAAGCTTCGGGACAGTCTATATTCCATAATTCAGTAATTCACACTTTAAATAGTGATTTGATGAGAACAATTTTATAGGCACGGGCCGAGTAGAAGGTGGTTCGAAGTCTAGGGCGCGCCATTGGGTGTATGGGTCCCATGGGGCCTCATTTTGAATATAGTAAAATTAGTATTAGCTTATAATAAGAACTATACAAGTTTTTTTCGGAGGTTATATTTATGAGTTACTATATCTCGACTACCCTCGAGGGGCCCTTTGAATCGGTTATTGAGAGAGTGAAATCGGAGTTGAAACAGGATGGCTTCGGCGTCTTGTCGGATATCGATGTTGAGGACACCCTGAAACAGAAGCTGGGTGTCGATTTTCGAAAATACCGGATTCTCGGTGCCTGCAATCCGCCCTTTTCGCACCGCGCCCTGCAGGCTGAGGACAAGATCGGCACACTGCTGCCGTGTAATCTCATAGTGCAGGAGAAAAGTGACGGTGCTATAGAGGTTGCGGCGGTTGACCCGGTAGTGTCCATGCAGGGCGTTGAAAACCCTGAGGTGCGAAAGATAGCCGAGGAAATTCGGGCAATTCTGCAGAGTGTAATAGACCGGCTATAGCAGCCGCAGTCGGATGCCTCTGCAGCCCGGTGAAATAATGTAATTTTTTCTATCAATGTAACCAAGGTTACGGGATTTTCAGCGTATCGGCAGTATTATTCTGATAGATTTACTAATAATCAGGAGAAATACTATGGTGCGTGAGATAATTACAATAGATGAAGAGAAGTGCAATGGATGCGGCAACTGTGTGCCCGGATGTCCCGAGGGTGCCCTACAGATTATCGACGGGAAGGCCCGTCTGGTGAGCGACCTGCACTGTGACGGACTGGGGGCCTGTATCGGCGATTGTCCTACCGGAGCACTGAAAATAGAACGCCGCGAAGCCGAGCCCTATGACGAAAAGAAGACGATGCAGAATATTATACGCGCCGGGGACAACACTATCCGTGCACACCTGAAGCATCTTCTGCAGCATAGCGAACACACGCTTTATAATGAGGCCTGTGAGGCTTTGAGCGAGGCCGGTTTGAACCCTAATGAGTATGCGCCGGCAAGCGCGACCATGGATACGGCCGCAGCTACAGCGCAGGAGTCTGCAGAACCTGCAGTCGGGGCGAATGTGCATCACCACGCTTCCGGCGGCGGGTGTCCGGGCAACCGCATGGTGGATATGCGGCGGAGTGCCTCTGCGCCACCACGTGTACCAGCGCCGGCCGGAGCTGGCGGCGGATCAGGTTCCGCCCCACAAGCTTCCCGTCTGCAGCAGTGGCCGGTACAGATGCATCTTATCTCGCCGCGGGCGCCCTATTTTCAGGAAGCAGACTTGCTGTTGTCCGCCGATTGTGTGGCATATGCGGTGGGAGATTTTCATTCCCGGTATCTCGCGGGAAAGAGTCTGGCGGTGGCCTGTCCGAAGCTTGACTCGAACCAGGATGTGTATGTGCAGAAGTTGATCGCTCTGATCGATGAGGCCAAAATTAATACCGTCACGGTGGTTCTTATGGAAGTTCCCTGCTGTGGCGGGCTCCTCCGTTTGGCCAAGGCTGCGGCCGCCCAGGCCCAGCGTAAAATTCCCATCAAAGCCGTGGTGGTGAATCTGCAGGGAGAGGAGCTGCAGTCAGAGTGGGTATGAGGAGGCGGCGGGGTGGGCCGGACGCTGTTGCGCATAAAAAAGCCCCTTGCGGCGCAGATACGCCAGAAGGGGCCTGAAATAGAGCCACGTGCCGAAGTGCCGATCTTAATCCGATTGGCGGGAAAGACGGATTTTTTTCTTGCCTTCGCTCTGGCAGCGTGCACAGACAGCTGCAAACTCTTCCAGATTCTCTGTTATGGCACCGAAACGGTTGCTGGGCCGCCATCCGACCGGCAGTAGAAGCCGGCTGTCGCGTCCATAAAAAATTCCGAAGTCATACACCGGGTTGGGATTCCCCTGCCATTGATATGGAAAATAGCCGTTCCAGATGAGATCTCCCGGAATAGGGATGACCGTCTGGTTCTCCGGGGGTACATGCAATCCTTCATCATTGGGAAAGCGTTCGTGAGGAATCGGGAATGAAATCTCACGACCGGTCCACATCGCATGGATCCCCAGGTTTTCCACCGGAGTCTCTAAGAGATTCCATATGCATGCAGCTGTTTTGGGAGCCTGGTTCCACAGCAGCTCAGCAATAGCAGTGACCTTTTCATCTACGAAGGTAATTTCAATGCGTCTGTTCATACTCTCTCCTAATCTTCTTCGTCAGTTTTGATCGGAAAATCGTTCGGGTCCATCGGATCAAGGCCGAGTATTTTTTCGGGGTTGGTTTTGACCATGGTACGGACATCTTCGGGCGAGATACCCAGGTCCAGCATCATAGAGATGTACTGACGTAGGCCTTCTACCGGAGTCGATAGGGCATAGCGGCCGAAGTCGGTATCCATAATCATATTCTCGGCGCCGAAGGCAGCAATATGTTCGGCAACTATTCCGATTCCCTTGGGCTGGTTCATACCTTCATCAACCGAGGCGTACTCTTTTTCCACGTAGTAATGAGTGAGGGGAATCATCTGGGCGGCAGTAAATGCGCCGAGGGTCTGCTCGATGTAGGCGCCTTTTTTAACCATGTACTCAAGCTGCTGCATATTTGCAACCTTTACCACCGAGCTGGAGATAACTATCTTTTCATACCCGTACCGTTCCTTCAGGTCGCACAGGCGCATTGCCTCTTCCGGGGATATGTGGCCGGTGTCCATATACACATCCGGATGCTCGGCGATCATGCGCAGGATTTCATCCAGTGCCTCACCGGGCTCTTCATCCACGGGTATTCTAATCGCCCGGCTCAGTTCCTCTTTCCGGAATTTGGGATATATTTCAGCCAGCGACTTAAACTCCCCGTCTATCCTGCGGCCCTCTTTCGAGGCTTGATAGTAGGTTGAATGGGTCCCGAAGGAAATATATTTTGCACCGGTGCCGTAGTAGAGGGCTGTCCGTACTGCCCGCGGATTCATACCGCCATACACAGTGTTCAGGGCAAGCCCTCCGTACACAGTAAAGTTGTCTACATGTCGGTTGACAATCCAGGTGTAGCCGTTGCTCATTTCAAACACATCTACTATAGCAAAGGCCCGCATTCCGGCTGCCCGTGCCTCCAGCGCGCATTCTATAGGATCCTGCCGGCGTGGACTACTGAAAAGGTGAGGGCCTACGTGTACGTGCAAGTCGATAGCCCCTTTAAGAAGCTCCTGTGAAAGTTCGAGGGATCGACCCTCCTGAAGTGCGTTCATGTTTTTTCCTCCGTTCATAACAATGGGTACATTGTTTACTAATTTTACAAATGTAATTAAACTGTAAAATATTTTACATTATAGTGCTGTCCTCTGTCAAACCTTTATTCTACTCACATGCTATTATTGGCATTTTAAAAACTGTGATTTTTGAAAGTGCCTGTTATCATTGAAGTTAACTTTTACGCACTGTTTGACAGCGCGCACTTTTTGACAGCGGATGAAAAATATAGAAATATCCTTTGAACCAAGGTATACTCAAGTTTGTAGAGAGAGGGGAGTATGAAAAATAAGATATCGGAACAATATGAGTCCTTAACAAAGCAACAGAAAAAAATTGCCAACTATATTCTGGATAACATGAATGATGTAATTTTTGATAATGTTACCTATCTGGCCGAGCAGACAGGAACAAGTGTTGCCTCGGTCGTCAGGTTTGCCAACGCTCTTGGGTATCCCGGTTTTCCCCAACTGAAGGAGGACCTGATAAATTACTATAAAAACCAGATGGATATTGCCGATCGTTTCAAGCGCACTATCGATAATTTGCCTGAAGGGCGTCCCAGCTATGCTGCAATTACTGAGTCGGAGGTGCAGTATCTGCAGAAGTCGATCTACACGCTCGACCAGAACGCCTTTGACCAGGCGGTGGACTGTATTTGTGGTGCCCGGAAGCTGTATGTGTTTGGTAACAGCTCGAATGAAAGCCTTGCGAACAACATGTGGTTTCGCCTTGACCGGCTTGGGTTGCAGGTAGAGCAGCTCTCACAATCAGGCCACACCCTTGTGGAACGGCTTTTTCGCCTTACAGCCGAAGATGTGATCGTGGTGCTGGACTTTTTCACCCCTTCACTTGATACAACTCGCGTACATGAGCTGCATTCGCGAAATAAGGCCAAGATAATTTCGATCACTGATACAAGTAACCCCAGTATGATAAAAAATTCTTCTGTGATACTCAGCGCCAAACGAGGCTCTCCAGAGTTTTTTAACTCACATGTGGTTCCTACTGCTATCATCAACGCTCTGGTAATAGCGGTGGCGCACGAGCTTGGCCAGCCGGCCTTAAACAGACTGAAGCAGCTATCAAAGCTGCGCGAGGCGTATTCCTACCCGCCTTTAGATAATAGCATGCGATTAGAGAATATTTACTAACAGTCGTTGAAATAGACAGCGGATTGATGAGGGTAATCACAGTCGATGTGATTACCCTCAAAAATATATGTATTGGAAGGTGTTTCTAGAAAAGTAGGGTCCGTGGAAGCACCAGGCTTACCAACTTAGTGAACAAAAGCCAGATGATGATTGTTCCGATCAAACCCGGGATCAGTACCGATTTCACATTTTTAAGCGGTTTATTGGTAAGCACCGCAACTAAAAATGAACAGTACAGAAAGCTGGAAGTAATCAAACCCAGGCTTCGAATCAACTGAAAATAGATGGCGCCTGTACCGATGAGAAGCAGTACAGTTTTTACATCCAGCCAATCGATAAGCTTGGTCTTGTTGTCCTTAAAATTGAACTGGAACGCGAGTCCCATTCCAAACAGCAGTATAAATGAGAGCTGTGGAAAAAAGGTGGTTCCATAGCCCGGACCGGAACTCCAGTCACCGTAGAATGTATCGTATAAGCCGATGACCGCGATGAGCATCATGAGAAGGCCGATTACCCTTTCAACGCTATAATACTCTTTAAGCAGGTTTTTTTTCATGACTTATCCTTTTTTCTTTCTGGTAGCAATTACCGCCGCTACGATAAATGCAATAGCGGCACCATAGAGTCCAATAGCAATAGGACTATCGATAAGGTATAAGATGTTACCTCGACCGATAACCAGTGCCTGGCGCAAGGCCCGTTCGGTGCTTGGCCCCAGAATAAATGCCAACACTAGTGGTCCTAGAGGAAAACTATGCTTCCTAAGAATAAAGCCTAGTATGCCCATAGTTAGCAATACCCAGACGTCAAAGACCGAGTTTCGTGCGGAGTATGTTCCAATCAAAGCCAGCATAAACACAACGGGAACAAGGAATTTGGTTTTTATCATCGATAGTCGGGCATAGAGCGGAAGCAGTAAGTGGGAAAATCCCAGATTCATAAAGCTCGCATAGACCAGTACAATAAAAAACGCGTACATGATTGGAGCGTTTTCCTGAATCATCCGTGGTCCCGGGGTAATACCCTGCATGATCAGGGCTGCTCCTATGAGGGCTGCGGTTGCACTACCGGGTATTCCAAAGGCAAACAGCGGAACCAGTGATGCGCCGCAGGTAGCGCTATTACCGGCCTCCGGGGCTGCAACTCCCTCCAAGCTCCCTTTTCCAAATTCCTCGCTATGTTTGGAGAATCGCTTGCCAAGTCCGTACCCCATGAAGCCGGCTAATGAAGAGCCGGCTCCGGGCAAGGCCCCAATGAAGGTTCCGGCAAAACCACCGATGATAGTTGCTTTCAAAGTACTTAGGTAAATGCGCACACTCATCTTGTCCTTACTTGGATCGTATTTCTCGAGAACACTGTTACCTGAAGAGTCGTTATGTGGATCGTTGGCCATCTGCTCAGCTTTCTGCTTCAAGGTGTTTCTAAACTGTATGCCAAGCTCCGAAATTGCAAAGATACCAACCAGTACCGGTACCAGTTGCAGGCCGCCCCGCAGGACACCGATGCCGAAGGTCAGCCGTGAACTACCGGCCATCGGATCCATTCCAATGGCACCGAGTAATAAACCAATTGCGGCGGCTCCTACCCCTTTAAGAGGATTACCCTGAGTGAGCAGAGCAATTAACATCAGTGAAAACACATACAGGGCAAAAAACTCTCTTGGTCCGAGCATTAGTGCAATTCTGGCCATCGGCATGGCCAGGAATATCAAGGTCAAACTGGCAATTATGTCTCCCGTTACAGATGAGTACAGCGCAGTGAAGAGCGCCCGTTTGGGTTGTCCTTTCAATTTGGCTTTATAGCCATCTTCAACTGTCGCTGCTGCTGCAGCAGTACCAGGGACTCCGAAAGAAATTGCAGATATTGATCCTCCGAACATGCTGCCTTTATAAATACCAATCAACATCCCTAGAGCTCTTGTCGGCGACAGTGTAAAGACTATCGGCAGGATTATAGCAATCGCAAGATCACCACTTAAACCGGGTATAGCTCCTACTGTGATACCGATTAAAACTCCGAGGACACTGAACAGTATGACTCCAAGGGTAAATGCCTCGGATATAGCTACCTGTATCAGCTCAAAAAGCTCCATTGAATCCTCCTAATTGTGTTAGCTATTTCGTTGATGACTCGTGAGAAGTGTCACAAAAAGAGGGGACTGGAAATTTCGGCTCCAGCCCCCTATCTATTCAACCGTCTGAAGCAGCTGATTACTTTTCGACAGCATCCATAATTTTTGTTAGGCTTTTTACGGTGTTTTGATAGACCGGCATAGCCTCATCCATTCCGAGTACTTTCAGTTGAACTCCGGATTTTTCTGCCATGGCTTGGGCTGATTCAGTTTCAAATGCCTTCAGGAAGGCTGCTTCAAGCTTGCGCATGTCCTCTTCGGGGGTATCTTTATGGGCAAATATAGTGAACCAGAAGGGAAACACAACATCGTAGCCAAGCTCTTTCAAGGTTGGAACCTCAGGAAGAATAGGAGAACGCTCGGCGATCGGTACTGCAATGGCGCGAAAATCACCCGCTTCTACCATAGGAAGAATCGATGTGGTTACTGATGCGCCCATGTCAACCTGTCCGCCCATTACAAATGCTCTGGCCTCCGAACCGCCGGTAGTAGCAACGTGGGTGTTTTCTATACCTGCTTCCTGTTCAAAAAGAATCAAAGGAAGGTGGGGAGGAGCAAGATATCTTCCGTGGGCGACAGTTATTGAACCTGGTTCATTTTTAGCCTTTTCAACCCAGTCAGCCACTGTTTTAATAGGTGAGTTGCTGTTTACAAAGAATACAGGGTGTCCTTCGCTGATCTGAACAATAGGAACCCAGTCATCAAGCTCATATCTTACATCCTCAGTGAGAGCAGTAGTGATAAGCGGGCCGTAATCTGTAATTAACAAATTATATCCGGTTGGGTCATCAATGATGAAGTTAAGTGCTTCCTGCCCGCCTGCTCCCGACATTGAAATAACATTGACCGTCTGATTCAGAAATTCAGGAGCTGTAGCTGCAAGAATTCTTCCAGAAATATCCGTAGAACCACCGGGGCCGTACGGGTTGATGAGTCTGATGGGCCGCTCTGCCGGAAACTCCTGTTTCTCTGCAGTGCCTTCTCCAAACAGCATTCCTCCAGCGAGAATTGCGAATATGAGACCGACAAAAAGAGACATCCATACCTTCGATTCTTTCATAATTTCCTCCAGTTAAAAAACCTTATAATGAAATAGTATTCCATCCAGTGAAATCTGTAAAGTAAAAAATTATTCAAAACTCAAAAAAATGAATAATTCTATTTATTTTGATAAGGAAAACGAAGTCACAAAAGGTTTGAATACTAGTTTATCGTACCTCTACTTTCCCTTGAATCCAAATGGTTGAAGCGGTATCTTGTATGCATGGATTTGTTACAACCGCTGGCGCAGGCCGGCTTTTCTACATATGTGGTGGGACCTACGGCCCTGCATATGTATTTCAAATACCGATCTGGTAAATGGCGTAACGGAAATGCAGGAAAAATGCCTGCGGTTCTATGGGTTGAAACCGAGGCCTCACTGGTCGATTTGAGCCGGCTGTTTGAAGAAATCAACTTTCCGGGGGCTGTGTTTTTTGATGCAGCGATGTATACCGAGAATACGCTGGTGCTTTTTCGCTGTATCGAGCCCGGACATCGCCCCGCGTACGCGACCCTGCAGGGGGCATTTCGTTACGACTTGGGCCGGGGAGTTTTCCAGGATCCGTATGGCGCCTACCCTTACGTGACTGAATCTCAGCTTTGCTTTCGCGGGGCGGCGGTTCCGGCTGTCTCCGGCTCCCTCGCCCCGCTCGATGAGCTTGCGATAATCGAAATAGCGCTGCTCATGGCCCACTTCGGATATAAACTGCCAAAGGAGGGGCCGGCCGGGACCGGAAACTCCACTCTTTACGAACTGGACGACAGTCAGGCTGTTCGTCTTTCGGCTCTCGAACAACGCTTTTTGCTCTCAGGAATCCTCACAGGGCCGCACAGTGCGGCTGCATTGCAATTTCTCATGGACAGCGGATTCATAACACGTTACTGGCCTTTGTTGGCTGATATGGACTCTGTAGCGCACTCGAAAGAGCATCATCCCGAAGGCAACGTATGGAAGCACACACTCGAGACCTTTTCGCATCGCCAGGTGTAT
>CAZAMY010000076.1:0-8819 GCA_964485995.1 uncultured Sediminispirochaeta sp. | reverse complement strand
CTGCCGGTACAGAGCGCAGAGGGCCAGGTCGTCCACCACCTGGTCGCGTACAGCCGCATGCCCGCCGACGGCGGAGTATTCATTTCGCTCCATCAGAATACAGGGGCCAAAACAACCGTCCGCCTCGCCGGAACGGCTCCACAGATCAAATGCCCCCGATCCAACCATCACAATCAGATTGAAAAAACCACTCAGCTGCTCATAGAGTTTATGCACCCGATGGTAGGGCTGCACAGATACCATTCCGCCCCGCAGCGAATGCTCGGCAGCCAGTCGTTCCAGTGCATCCTCCGCCTCAAGACGGGTATCGGCATCGAGAAAGAGAATCAGACTGCCCTTCGCCTCGACGGCACCGCAGTGGCAGCTCCAGTTCTTCCCCGTCCAGTCTTGCGGCCGTTCTGCGGCCTGAATTACCCGCATCCAGGGAGCAGCGGCGGAGTGCTGCCAGGCTATCTCAGCGGTTCCATCCTCGGACTGGTCATCGACCACGATTACCTCCAGCGGCCGGCTCTGCTGGGCTGCAAGCGATTCTAACACTACCCCAATGTTCCCGGCCTCGTTGCGGGCCGGAATTACTATTGAGATCTCTCCAACCGCAGCCTTCGCACCATCCTGCCGCGGCCGAACCGGGGGAATACGCCACAGTAGAAGAAACCCGGACAGCCAATAGACCAGCGCCGACCACAGGAAAAGCTGTTGAAGTAGTGCGATCTGTTCCATAATTCCTTATAATATGCGATGGGAGACCGATATGCAAAAGATATCACTATTTTTCGTTTTACTTCTTGTTCTGCAGATGCTCATTCTGCCTGTTGAGGGGTTTTCAGATAGCAGCCCCGAAATACCGCGTGTTGACCACCGCTACTGCCTCACCTATTTGCTCACCGAGGAGCAACAGAAGCTGGAAGCGGAGATACAGCGGCTGGAGGCACTCCTCCGCAACCCGCCGCCCGGCCTTTCGACAGCCGAACTGGATCGCATCCGTTACGCCTCCGGGGCACTGCACACCTACCGTTACATCCGTGCAGAGCAGAAAGATGATGCATTCCGGGCGAAGGAGCTGTTAGAGACCGCCGAAAGGCGTTTCGGCGGCGAGGATCTGTTCGTCGTGCATATCGGCATGGCCCACGCCTTTGTGGCCAGAATCAGGACTATATTCGGGGTATCCAACCTCAAGAAGATGCAGGCTGAGCTGCAGTCCATCCCCGAAGATCACCCAGACTGGCTGATCCGCTTTCTGCGCGGAACAACCTCGATCCAGGTTGGGCGGGCGCTGCCCGGCGTATTCACCATCAAAGAGATCAAACAGCAGGCCGTCGAGGTAGGCAGTGCAGACCTGCGCTATGTGCTCAGCTTATACGAGCAATCCGGCATACGCAGCTTCGACCCCGCTACCTACGATTTTTCTGACCGGCCGGTCCCCCAGCCGATAGCCAACCAGGCCCGCACGGTACTGGAGGAATAAAAAACCCCGGCGGATAGGCCGGGGCGCTTCTCAACGGTTTTGTGCAGCTACTTCCACTCGATGACGC
The DNA here is from genome assembly GCA_964485995.1 of uncultured Sediminispirochaeta sp. Lineage (GTDB taxonomy): Bacteria > Spirochaetota > Spirochaetia > DSM-16054 > Sediminispirochaetaceae > DSBN01. The sequence goes on along the minus strand of CAZAMY010000076.1, from coordinate 7,287 downwards.
TGGAGTCGTAATCCTCGGGGGGTTCGTATCCTAAGAACTCCATACAGGTAGCCGCCAGCGAGGAGATTCCCAATCCGCTGCGCAGCTCCTGCGAGTAGTCGTCCTGATACTCCGGATCGAACACAATACACGGCACCGGATTCAGAGAGTGGCTGGTCTTGGCCTCCGGTTTGCCGTTCTCTTTATATTTTATTTCACCGGTCTTTTTATCGCGGGCAAACATATCGTCAGAGTTTCCATGATCCGCACTCACGATCATTACACCGCCGGCCTTCTCTACGGCAGATTTTATACGCGCCAGAGAGATGTCCAGGGCCGACATTGCGCAGAGTACGGCCTCGTAAATTCCGGTATGCCCTACCATATCTCCGTTGGGATAGTTGAATTTGATGAACTCGTACTCACCGCTTTCAATTGCTGCCAAAACCTTATCGGTAACCTCGGCAGCTTTCATCCAGGGTCGCTGTTCGAAGGGAACGTTGTCCGACTTTACCTCTTCGTAAGTTTCCAGCTCTTCACTGAACTTGCCCGAACGGTTACCATTGAAAAAGTACGTGACGTGCCCAAATTTCTGGGTTTCACTTACCGAATACTGCTTCACCCCGCTGGCAACCAGATATTCAGCCATCGTGCGTTCAATGGAGGGCGGCGGCACCAGAAACTGTTTCGGAATGTGCAGATCGCCGTCATACTCCATCATACCGGCGTACTCCACGTTCGGTTTCCGTTTACGGTCGAACTCGGAGAAATCATCGCCGGCCTCGAAGGCTTTGGTTATCTCCAGGGCGCGGTCGCCGCGGAAGTTGAACAGGATAAAGCTGTCGCCGTCTTCAACAGTGCCCACCGGCTGCCCGGAATCATCGGCAATTACAAACGGAGGCAGGTCCTGATCGATTGCCCCGGTCTCCTTACGCAGGGTTTCGATAGCCTCGTGCGCGCTGGTAAAACTGCGCCCCTCGCCCAGTACATGGGTTTCCCAGCCCTTTTTTACCATGTCCCAGTTCGCATTGTACCGGTCCATAGTAATTTGCATACGTCCGCCACCGGAGGCAATTTTAGCATCGAAGGAGTCATCGGACAGCTCCTGCAGGAACTCCTCAAAGGGATCGAAGTATTCCAGCGCCGATGTTTCGCCCACATCCCGTCCATCCAGCAATGCATGCACCCGTACCCGGCGCACTCCGTCCTGCTTGGCGCGGCTCACCAGGGCTTTGATATGATCGAAGTGCGAATGCACATTTCCATCCGAAAGCAGACCTAGAAAATGCATGCTTCCGCCGGACTTTTTCACCGTGTCCACCAGTTTTTGCCACACCTCGCCTTCAAAGATAGAGCCGTCTTTGATTGCAAGATTCACCCGCTTGGCACCCTGGGCATACACCCGGCCGCAGCCGATGGCATTGTGTCCGACCTCACTGTTGCCCATGTCGCCGTCATCCGGTAATCCGACGGCCGTACCATGTGCTTTCAGCTGGGTAGCCGGCCAGTTGGCCTTGAGCTCATCCAGGGTTTCTGTGCGAGCCTCAGCCGCTCCGTCACCCTCTTTATATTTTCCTATTCCGACCCCGTCCATGATGGCCAGCACCACCGGGCCACGCCGGCCTGTGAATGAAGAATTCTTTTTCAACGGATCTACCATGTCTTACTCCTTATCCTCTTCTATTTTATCTATTTTATTCTTGCGCAGGTACTCCTGCGAAATTCCGAAGCGCTCACGCTGCTCCTGGTTCCCGACAGGCTCTACGTGCACATGCACATCATACACATTTTTAACTTTTGAATGAATGCTTTTCTGCACCTCCATTGCGATCCGGTGCCCTTCGGCCACACTCAGGCGCCCGTCCACTTCGATATCCATATCGATGACGTACCTGGTGTTCAGCTGACGTATCCGCATTTTGTGCGGATTGTGAACTCCATCCACATCGAGGGTAGCCCGGCAGACGTCCCGGTATATTCCCCGGTCCTGAAGACCGTCCATGAGTTCGACATTAGTTTCCATGAAGATGCCGTAGGCCACCCACATAATCCAAAGCCCGACCGCCATGCCCATGAGGGTGTCTACAATCGGCAGATGCAGTTGAATGGTAAAAAAAATGCCGACCAGTGCCGTAGCGGAGATCATTACATCCATTTTCATATTCTTGGCATCCGCAATCAGCATTGAACTGTTTACCTTTTTTCCCGCGTGCCCTTTTACCAGCGCAAGTACCACCTTGCCGACAATGGCGGCCAAGGCTACCACCATGGTGAGCCTGGAGGGAACCGGACGACTGCTGCCGCTGAGAATGTGGTCAGCCGTTGAGAATACGAGTTGTGCCCCGGCAAAGAAAATGATAAACGAAAGCAGCTTGGTGGCAATAGTCTCCGCCCGGCCGTGCCCGTAAGGGTGGTCTTCATCGGGAGGCTGATCGATAATCCGGCCGGTCAAGAGCGTAACCGTAGAAGTGACCACATCGGTGACAGCATCAATCCCTGCACCGATCAGCGCCAACGAGTTTCCCAAGGCACCTACTACAACCATGAATGCTGCCAAAACACCGTTTCCGATGATTCCGAACCAGGAGGTTCTGGCAATTATTTTCGAACGAGACGGGTTATTTTCCATTTACTTCAATGTAACTATTCACCCGAAGTTTGGAAAGCATACACAGCGGTAATTCAGGTCAGTTCTTCTACTAATTTTTCCAACTTTACCGGATGGCTGAAATGATACCCCTGCAGGGTGGAGCATTTTATGCCGCGAAAGTAATCCCACTGCTGCTTGGTTTCTATTCCTTCCACCACCACCTCGAGGTCTAGGCTTTCGGCCAGATTGACCATGGTACCGACTATTTTCTGATTGTGTTTTTCATCGATTTTCGCAACAAAAGAGATATCCACCTTCAGACTGTCCGCCGGAAGCTTGGAAAGATAACTCAGCGAAGAGTATCCGGTTCCGAAATCGTCGATTACAATACTCAAGCCCGGCAGCGACTCCTTCAACTTCAGCAGCTTTTCGATAGTCTCTTCCGGGTTGCGCATCAAACTGAACTCGGTGATCTCGAGCTTCACGAGCCGCGCCGGAATACCTGAACGCTTTATAATTTTCATCACAGTGGAAACAAACCGTTTTTCCCGCAGCTGTACCGGTGAAACATTGATGGATACGTACAGTCCCCGCCCGTATTTCACTTCTATCTGCCCCATATCCTGACAGGCTCGTTCCAGAACCCAGTTGCCCAGAGGAACAATCATTCCCTTCTCTTCCGCCACCGGGATAAACTTTGTCGGAGAAATCTCGCCGAGTTCCTGATCGTTCCAGCGCAGCAGTGCCTCCACACCCTTCATATTGCCGTCCAGATCGACCAGCGGCTGGTAATGCAGTTCGAATTTATTGTCGTGCAGTGCATTTTTCAGCCCCTGCTCGATCTTCAGCTGCAAAGTCGCTTTCGACACCAGCGATTTATGGTACACGGTAAAGCAGTTTTTTCCGGAACTCTTGGATTCATACATCGCCAAATCGGCGTTCTGTATGAGGGATTGAATATCTTTTCCGTGCGAGGGGAACAACGCAATGCCGATACTCACTCCGATTGTCACCATCGAGGTTTCATCAGGGGTTTTCTTGGCATGCAGGTAATACGGACTGCGGATGGCCGCCAGAATTTTACGGGCAACCACCACCGCATCTTTCTTCGAGTCGATCTGCGGCAGCATTATGACAAACTCATCACCACCAAAGCGATATATCGAATCACTCTCCCGCAGACACTCCCGCAGGCGACCGGCGGTTTTCAGCAGTAGTTCATCCCCGACTTTATGGCCCAGAGTGTCATTGATATTCTTGAAGCCGTCCAGGTCGAGAAACATCAGGGCTCCCCGCAGCATAGGGTACTTTTCCAGCTGTCCCAGGACTTCCTGCATATCGTTGTTAAACAGATCTCGATTACCCAGATTGGTCAGGCGGTCGTGGTACGCTAGCTTACGCAGCTGCCGTTCGATGTTTTTACGTTGGGTAATGTCACGGATAATGCAGGTGAGGGTTCTCCCCTGAAAATCGGAGGAGTTGCCGAACGACATCTCCATCGGCGAAACGCCGCGGCTCTTGTGTTTCCCCAACACCTCGATACTGCGCTTCAAGCCGAGCTCGCCGCGATGCTCGTCGTCAACGATGAAGTACTTTTTGAACTCCTGTTCATGGCGCCTGAATATTTCGGGCGGAAACAGCGTACTGAAATTTTCATTCAGCAGTTCATCCTTAGTGTAGCCGAAGGTGCGTTTTACCGCACTGTTGGCGAACACAATATTGAACTCTTCGTCAATACGGATAATTGCCTCATTTACCGTCTCGGTAAGGACATTGTACTGCCGCTCGAGCTGCCGCAGCCGGGCCACCAAGCCCTGATGGTAGGTAATGTCCCGCATTAAGCCAATCAGAGCAATAACCCCGTCGCACCAATAGGCATGAAACACACATTCAATCGAGTGCAGTTCGCCGAATCCGTTCCGGCAACGCAGAACAAAGGGAGTAGCCTTTGTTTTCAGAACACCGGAAGTAAAACTGTGCACACTTTCTTCGATCTTTTTCTGCGCGATCTGCTGATACTCCGGCAGCAAAATCGATAGAAAACTCTGCGATTCGAGCTCCTGCATAGAAAAACCGAATTGATCGGCCCAGGCGGTGTTCATCCATTTGAACTCGGCATCCGACGAAAAAACTGCAATCGAGTCATCCGCTGCATCTAATGATTCAAAAAAATCACTGTATTTTTCTGAACCAGAGACAAAAATATAGCCGTATTCCTTGAAAAGGTGGGGCAGCTCGACCGATACATAGGCCCGCTCACTAGAGCGACCATTCGCATCATGGGCCGTTATCAGCCAACTCTCTCCATTTTGGATTGAGTATAAGCGACGGGAACTGAAATTGACCGTTTTTAACTGATGAGCCCGGTTCTGCTGCTTCATACTTGTACTACTTTCTTTTCCTAACAATGAAACCTATTATACCATAGTCAAACTGTCAACAAAAATACCTGTTCTTTACCACTTATCGATTTCAGCGGATAGTTTGACTATACGGGGGCAGTTTGTTCCTCCAGCCAATGTCGCTCCTCTGTAGTGAGGTGCGGAGACAGCTCTCTACAGACAGTTTGGTGATATTGGTTTATCCACTCCCGTTGTTCGGCCGTCAGCATGGCTGCCTCGATCAGTTTAGGCTCCAGCGGGCAAAGGGTGATGGTTTCAAAACCGTAGAAGCGGCCGAAGGGGGTTTCGAACTGCTCCACCGTGAGCACCAGGTTCTCGATCCGAATTCCGTATGCCCCCGCACGATACAAACCCGGCTCGTTCGAGCAGACCATTCCCGGTTCGAGGGCCGCATCTATCATCTTCGTACTAATGCTCTGCGGGCCTTCATGCACATTCAGAAAACAGCCGACACCGTGCCCGGTACCGTGGCTGTAGCCGAGACCACGCTCCCATAGGCTGTGTTTGGCAATACTGTCCAGCTGAATCCCACGGATCCCCTGTGGAAAGCGGGCCGTCGCCAGGTGTATATGCGCCTTCAGCACATTGGTGTAATCCTCGCGTTGCTGTGCTCCTGTCTCGCCTAATGCAACAGTTCTGGTAATATCGGTTGTACCGTCCAGATAGTGCGCTCCCGAATCGACCAGCAGCAGACCGTCCCCATCCAGCTCGTAGGCCGAGTTTTCATCCGCACTATAATGAATGACCGCCCCGTGATCACGAAAACCGACTATCGGATGAAAGCTCTCACCCATAAACCCGGCCTGCCGGCTGCGGTATTGAGGCAAGGCATTCCCAACAGCTACCTCGTTCAAGCTGCCGCGCTGCCAGCTGTGGTGCAGCCAATACAGGAACTGAACCATAGCCACCCCGTCTTTCACCAAGGCGTTTTTGATTCCTTCGATCTCGGTAGAGTTTTTGACTGCCTTCAACCGCGTTGTGACATCCTCTTTTTCCACGGGTTTGGCCAATTCAGCCACATCCCGGACCAAGGCATAACTTACCGTACCGGCATCATACACCACCCGGCTTTCAGAGCGGAGGGTGTTTTTCAGAAGCTGCTCGATCTGTTTGTAGGGAGTCAGCTTGATGCCCTCCTCTTCCAAAAGCGAAGTCAGCTCCCCGGATAGTTTCTGCCGGTCTACAGCCAAATATACCTCCTCTTTTCCCACTACTGCATAACTGAGAAAGAGCGGATTGTACTGTATGTCATTGCCGCGCAGGTTGAACAGCCAGGCGATATCGGAAAGGGAAGCGAGCAGCTGATAATCGGCTTTAATGCTCCACAACTGCTGCTGCACCCGGTTTATTTTATCCTGTCGAGTCTGGCCGGCATAGCGTACGTCATACTGGTATACATCCTCTTCCGGCAGCCCGGGACGTCCCTCCCAGATTCTGTCGAGCAGGTCTTCCGAAGCTTGGAGCTCTACCCCATACACAGATAGCTGCTTCTGGAGAGTTCGAAACAGTTCGGCCGAAATCGTCCAGCCGTAAGTGCCGACCACCGCCCCCTTCGGCAGCTCCTGGCCGAGCCATTCACAGATGCCCGGCACATCAGATTCACCCTGCCGAAAAAGGATAATGCCGCTGCCTTCGAGCTCTTCAGCACCCTGCAGGTAGTAGCGCGAATCGGTCCACAGACCGGCCTTCTCCTTGGTACATACAACGGTTCCGGCAGAACCGGTAAAACCGCTGATCCAGGCTCTGTCTCGCCAGCGATCGGCGACATATTCGCTCATATGCGGGTCGGTACCGAACACGAGATACGCATCAATCTTCTCAGCTGCCATTTCCTGTCGCAGGGAAGCAAGCCGCTCCTGTATCGAACTCATAGGTGTCCTCCATATTGTTTTTCAACCAGCTGCAGCACCCTAGCTGCTATCGGACAAATAGCCGCATTCTTCAGTGTTTTCGGAAAAAGCTGGTGAATATTTCTGCGGTCGGTATGCGGATATTCACGGCACGCCTTCGGGCGGTCGAGATACACGGCACAGTAATTATCATGCCCGAGCAGGGGACAGGGCATGCTTTTAAAAACCCAATCACCATCTTCATCCTTGCGTAAATAGCGATGGGTAAAATCGGCCGGCCTCATCCGTAGCGCAGCCGCCACGCGGTCGATATCCCGTTCCGACACAGCGGGTCCGGTGGTTACACAACAGTTTGCGCAGCGCAGACAATCGATCTCTTCAAAAGCCTGGTCATTGGCGGCCTGAAAGACGCTGTCCAGTTCACGGGGCAGTTTTTTCTTCAGTTTTGTAAGCAGTTTTTTGTACT
>CAZAMY010000075.1:0-8908 GCA_964485995.1 uncultured Sediminispirochaeta sp. | reverse complement strand
TTACACTCTAATAGAGGGGTGGGTGTGCTTATTTGCTTCAAATCTCACATGATTTGATTCAATATATTCAGAACAACTCAACATTGCCGGCAAACTCTTGCTCCTTCGTATCCGGATCATCTACCTGGGCTGCCTCCAGACCGATATCGTCCTGCAGGCCGAAGGCTGCATACTCCTCATCGCATGAAAAATGGCAGGCTGCCCTTTGAACCAGCTTCGTATACAGCTCCTCTTCGGCTGCACTGTTGAGCTGAGTGTGCGTCTGGGCCGACTCGCGCGCCTCGGCTCCAATCTCTGTCAGGATACAGGCAAGATGGTCTAAAATCTGCTTTATACGATCCTGATACTGAAGCTGAACGCTTATTTCATCAACATTCGCATGCACCTGAGATGAGAGTTCATTTGAAGTTCCGACAATCTGCTGCAACTCATTGATCTGCGGTTTCAGCTTGCTTATCAGCGCCGCATAGTTTTCTCCGCTCTGCTCGAGTCGGTTCACGGCAGCACCGATTCTCTTGTTGTACTTACCAACCGAGTCATTCACCGAAGCAACCGATGTTTCGATGGTTGTATGAATCTGTTCGGCAATCTCCTTTGAACTTCGCGAGAGCTTCTGGATTTCGGTACCGATTACCGCAAAGCCGTCACCGGCCCGGCCTGCCCGCGCGGCTTCAATTGACGCATTGATAGCCAGTACATTGGTCTTATCGGCCAGGTCGTTTATAGTTTCTACGAATTCACCTATCGAGTTCATATCGCCACGGATTCTTTCTGCTTCAGCCGAGTATCCATCGCGAATTCCAATAAAATCACCAATAAGAGTCTCGGTCTTCTGCTGCTCGTCTTTCAACAGGAGAATATCCTGAGTGAGACTGCCCTGTGTTTCGGAAGAAAGAGCCCCCACAACTTGCTGAATTGAGCGGTTCAACTCTTCGCTTATTTCCAGCACCCGGTACACCCGCTGAGTAAACTCGAGGGTGCTCTCTTCGGTTTTTTCCTGAACAATCTGTGTGAGTTTTCGGGTAATATCGCTGCCTTTTGAAACACAGACACATTTTTCGCTCAGTTCACGTAGCATTCGGGTCTGTTGTTCGGACCACTCCTGAACGGCAGCAAGTTCAGATTTCAACGCCTGCAGCGCTCTTTCATGTTCTTCACTTTCCTGGTCCTGTGCCGTATCCTCTTCAGCAGTACGATCGAAACGGCGGGCAGCTGTCCGTCTGTACTGAAACAGTTGAAAAAGATATGCAGATAAGCCGGCAGCGGCACAACCGGCCAGCAGGAACGCATCCGCTGCTGACCCGCTGAATGCCGCTACAATTATTCCTAGAAAACTCAAAGTTACTACTGCCGACATATCATTCCTAACCTTCCCCTGCAGGGATTAGTTATTTTTGAACCTCAGAACTGATCGCCTCCAGCTCGGCTTCTCCGACCAACTTTTCTATATCCAGCAGAATTATTACCTCCGACTCCATTTTCCCCAGACCAAGGATGAATTTCTGTTTGGCCTCTTCTCCCTGAAACTTGGGTGGAGGATCTATATCCTTCTCGGGAATTTCCTGCACTTCGGTAGCAGTATCTATAATAAAGCCGATCGAGTTGTTTTTGATTTGAACCACGGTGATAACCGTGCGGTCATCGTACTCACGGGCCTCCATTCGGAAGCGCAGCCGCAGATCGATAACCGGAATTACCTGCCCTCTGAGGTTGATCACCCCCTTCACGTAGGGCGGCATATCCGGTACCTCGGTGATCTTCTGCAGCTCGATTATATCGGTTACATGCTGAATATCGATACCATATATCTCATTTCCGAGCTTGCACATTAGATACTTGTTCTCCAGAAGCTCTTCATCGGTCTCTTCCATGAGGTCTTCCTGCTCGTCTCTGATTTTGCTCATCTTCAACTCCTCGCTCATCTCTGCTTAGAATCGATCGAAATCGTCATCTTCAAGTGAAATCTGCTCGGCCGGATCCACAGGTTTGATACCGGTTTCCTTGTCCCAGTTGTTACTGTTTTCTTGTGTGTTCTCGGAACCGCTCTTATTCTTGCGAGTGGCCGGTTTTTTCGCCGAACTCAGCCTGGACAGGTGATTGCCCTGAGTGAGTAAGCGCTGTCCACCGGAATATCGGCTGTCAAGCTTGAACTGGGCCACCATGCTGCGCAGTTGCTGGGCCTGACCGGCCAGCTCTTCTGAGGCCGAAGCACTTTCCTCGGCGCTGGCGGTACTGGACTGGGTTGCCTGGTCGATCTGGTCGAGTCCTTCAGTTATCTGTTCGATCGCCTGAGCCTGTTCGCGGCTGGCCTGGGCAATCTCTTCCAGGAAATTGGCCACCTTACCCGACCCGTCGACTATTGACGAGAGCTGTTTTGCGGTCTCTTCGGCTGCAGTTGTTCCCTGCTTGATGTTGCTGACCGTTTCATCGACCATCTGGGTGGTCTCTTTTACAGAGTCTGCGCTCTTCACTGCCAAATTGCGCACTTCATCGGCCACCACAGCAAAGCCCTTGCCGTATTTACCGGCCCGGGCAGCCTCTACATTGGCGTTAAGGGCCAAAAGGTTTATTTGGAATGCAATGTCATCTATCACTTTGACGACCTTGTTGATCTCATCTGATGATGCGTTTATGCGTTCCATTATCTCAGAGAGCTGATTCATCTGCCGGTTTCCGTTTTCCGCATCCTCGGTGGCCTGCTTGGCAATCGAGTGGGCTTCGGTTGCATTCTCGGCATTCTGCTTCGACTGACTGTTGATTTCGTTCGTACTGCTGGTAATTTCCTCCAGACTACTAGCCTGCTCGGTAGCCCCCTGACTGAGGTTTTGGCTGGCTTGGGATACCTGATCAGCGCCGCTGTTCACCTGCTCTACCGCACTGTTTACCTGGCCGAGCAGCTCGTTGAGTGAGTCCTTCATCAGGATGAGAGAATCACCAAGACCGTCCTTCTCAGAGGCTTTTTCTATTTCGATAGAGAGGTCTTTATGGGCGATCTGCTCGATTTTTTCCGCCTTGTATTGCAGCGAGCGTTGCATCTCACGGAGTGCGTCCGCCAGAATACCAACTTCATCCTTCTGGTACACATCCAGTTTCGTGTGCAGGTCTCCGAGCGAGATCTCCTGGGCAAAGTTCACCCCCTTCTGCAAGGCTCTTACAATTGCTACAGTAAGAAATACCGCGATAATAATTGCCAGTAGGACCGCCGTCACAAGGCCGACCCCGATAACCACTACTGAAGTTGAAACGGTGTCTACCGCACCATTGGCAATTTCCTTGGTATGCTCGATACCCGCGCTGGCGGTACTCTGGGCGGCGTCGAGCACTTCATTAGCCGCATCATCCCGCAGGCCGTTCAACTCCTCCAGGCGCTGAAAGTCTTCTTTGGTCTTGAGCAGTGCCTGATAGTACTTACCCCGGGTTTCACCAATCGTCTGCAGCTGCTCGATATTCGACTGTAGTCGCGTTATTTCATTCAATCTCTTTGCAAGGGGCGGAATCTGATCAAGCTGGTCGATGGCATCATTGAGGACACCGTAATCGAAGTCGGCTTGCGCCTTAAAAACGAGAATACGGGCATTGTTGGCATAATCGATCGCATCGTTCAGCAGGTACACCTTCTCCATCCGCTCCGATAGGGCCTGATCGCTGACATCATCCTGCAAGTCCTGTTCAAAGAACCGTCGCTGACTATCGAGAAACTCGTTGGCCTGCTGCATGTACAGTGCCGCAGACTGATCAAGGATCTGTCTCTGTGCAGCAATATTATTTATTACTTCTGCGGTCTCATCGGCCAGTTGATCATATTCAGCAACATACTCTTTAGCCACTCTGACATCCTGTCTCAGCCGAACCAAGCTCTCATACTCATTTGCAAGCTGTTCCGCCTGATCGAGGTACGAGTTCAGTTCAGCCATGTACTCCTGCCCCTGATCATAGAAGTTCTGGTCGAACTTCAGACTGTATCCGCGCATGTTGTACATTACCTGCAGCGAGTTACGCTCGATGTTGTTGGCAATATCAACTTCAGGTACGTATTCATTCGCCAGTGATACTGAATGCTCTTGGATGTCAAGCATATTGTATACAGCCAATCCGCCGACAATCACTACCAAGAGAATGACTAGGCCGAAACCCAATCCCATTTTCATTCCCAGTTTTAAATTCTTTAGCATCTGTTTACCTCCCTGCCCTTCATTGGAAAATTTTGTGTTGCCGTACAATTTCTTCTACGACTCGCTCATATTCTTCGGTTTTATCAAAAAAGAGGTCGGCGCCTAGCGCCAAACTCTTTTTACGAATATTTCCATGAATTAAATTGGTTAAGACCATTACAAACGGTTTGTCTCGCCGGCTTTTCAGAAACTCCAGCACACTGAAGCCGCTGCCGTCAGGAAACTGAAGATCAAGCACAACCACTTGAAACTCATGATTCTCGAGGCTCTCAATTGTGGACTGTAGATCTGATGAGGTGTGAAGGTCGATATCATCCCGTGATGCAGTTATCAACTCGCTCAGGTGGGTTCGAATTAAAGGGGAATCATCCGCAATCAGAATTTTCATATGCAACTCGCAGTTGCAGTTTTCTCAAACCGCATGCTGTATATTCTACGAGAACTGTATAAATTTGTATGTAACAGTTAGAATGATTGTTTTGTCACACTTTTTGTGACAGAGAACTTAATGAATCTTGCACCCGGTATAGCTAAACAAGTTTCTGCTCCACAGCATATTTGATGATCTGCTCACTATTTTTGAATCCTGTTTTCTCATAGATTCTTCTTCTATATGTATTTACAGTATTTACACTTAGTGATAGCTGTTCAGAAATATCTCGAATGGTTTTTCCTTTGCTGATAAGGATGAAAACCTCATACTCCCTGTCCGAAAGCCTGGCATGAACCACAGGCTTTTGAGTACCTGCCACCTCTTCGAAAAGAACCGCGCTCACTTCGGGGGTTATGTAATGGCCCTCATGCTCAATAGCCCGAATTGCAGCCACGATTTTTTCCGCGGCATTGACCTTAGTCAGATACCCGCAGGCTCCATTTTGAATAAGACGTTTTGCCCAGCGGTTTTCGGGATGCATACTCAGTACCAGAACTGCGGTTTCAATTGTTTCGTTTTTTATATCCTTCAGCAGCTCCAGCCCGTTCTTATCGGGCAGCTCCAAATCCATAATTGTAATATCAACGCGGCCGCTTCTTAAAATACTCATCGCTTCACACGCACTGCCGGCTTCTCCAGCTATAGTGATATCTGCTTCCATTTCAATCAGAGTTTTCAATCCGCTGCGGAGGAGATCGTGGTCATCTACGATTAACACGCTGATCATATCCATAATGGTATGCTAAAATTTATATTTGTACAATTCTTTTCAGCTGTTATCAGCAATTCAAACTTTAGATAGAGCATTGCACTATCTAAAGTTTGAATGCCTCTGTATGTTTAGAAATAGAAGGTTATTCTAACAAAATGATGCAAATTCAAACTATGAAAGTCCGTATGACTTTCATAGTTTGAATTGCTGAGCTGTTATACTCATGGCCGAATGAGAGTAATCACTGCAACTTCCCTTTGAGTGTCACTATGCTGTGTGCCGGAACCTCACAGCTCTCCGCGGCAGACTGGGACGCCCAGGTAAGGGCAATCCGCCGGTCCTGCCCGGACTCGTTCATTATTACGATTACCAATTCGCCAGCGGGGGTCAGAAAGGCGATGTGGTGCAGGCCCTCGGCTGCACCGGCCTCACCGGCTGCACCTGCTGCATTGGAGGCTATCCGCACCGATCCGGGCGATACAAAGCGGCTGAAATGGCCGATATACCAGTAGGAACTGTTGAAGTAGAGCTCTCCGGCGGCAGTGTCGGCAATCACCGGCGCATCGCAGTAGTTGCCCACATGGTTCGGACCACCATTCTCATCCAGAACAATGTTCCAGTCTATCCAGCCTTCTACCCAGTTGCGCATATCGCCGATTATATTGCGCCCGTAGCGCTCGCCGGTAAACCACTCACCGACCTGCGGACCGCCCTCCTGGCAGCCCTCGGTAAAAACAAGGTGCTGGGCGGGAAATGCATAGTGCAGCCGGCTCAGGTTTTCGAACTCCTCGGAGACGTACCAGTGATGACCTACGCCCCACACATAGCGGGCCGCAGCCTTATCAGAGAGAACCCTGCGGGCGCGTTCGAACACCACATCACGGTTGTGGTCCCAGATCAACAGCTTCAAGCCGGAACCAGGTGCCCCGGAGCCTTCAAGCGCCGGCCCAAGGTAGTCGCGGACGAAGTCCCGCTCCTCCGCTGCAGAGTACAGGCAAGAATCCCACAGCTGTTCAGCTGCCGGCTCGTTCTGCACCGTGAGCGCATCGATATGCAGGCCGCGCTCTGCCATGGCCTGCACATAACGGATGTAATACTCGGCCCAGGTCTGGCGAAACTCCGGCAGTAGGGTTCCCCCGCCGTTCATCCGCCCGTTACTTTTCATCCAGGCCGGCGGACTCCAGGGCGAAGCCAACAAGAACAGGGGGCGTCCGACAAGGCCCCCGGCCTCCTGAACAGTCGGGATGACCCAGCGGGCCTCCCGGGAGATGTCAAATGACCCGAGCCGGGTGTCGTTGTCATCTACATAGCTGTAGTTTTCCAGGCTAAAGTCGCAGGAGTTGATGTGCAGCCGCCCCATGGTGTAACAGTTCCCCCTGCCCGGGGCATAGTAAGCCTGCAGGACGCTGCGGCGGACCGGGCCGGGCAGCCGGTTCAAGGTATAGGCGGCCGATTCGGTAATCGCACCGCCGAATCCCAGGATGGTCTGGTAGCGGGCGGCAGGGTCGACTTCAATTCTATAATGCGGGGTCTCCCGGCTGTCGGAAGCCGAGCCGATATATGCGATGCGCTCACCCGCCTTCGGACTGGTGCGGTATACCTGTAACATGCTACTTCACCTCATACACGGAGCCCTGCCGCCAGTCTGTGCTCGTTGCTGGTCTGCAGGGCTCGTTTCACTCGTTTTAATAGAAAATAGATTCTCGCTGCGGCCCTATTGTGCAGCCGCCAGCGACCGGTTCCAGGTGCGGTCCAGGGTCTTGATGATCTGATCTTTGTTGACCTGGTCGGAATAGTAGCTCTGCAGCAGCTTGGCAGTTTCATCGGTCACAGCTCCCGGCAGGGAGAGATCGAGATAGGCGTGCCCATCCGCCACGTACTGCATGGCCTCTTCCACCCAGGGAAAGACCTGGTAATCGTGGAATGCAGCTACCGGATTGAACTTCAACTCCTTGAACAGGGCCGGCGAGTCGGTTGCGTCCAGGAGGTAGTTCAGCAGCTCATATGCCAATTCCTTGTGCTCGCTGGTCGGCGATACCGCCACCGAGGTGGAGGTGGCCAGGTTGATCATGGCCGCATCCGGGTTGTTGCTTACCGGCAGGGGTGCCACGCCGAACTCAATATCCGGGTTCACCTTCAGGATAGATTCGGCCATCCAGGGGCCCTGTACCCACATGGCAGCTTCGCCGTTTGCAAAGGCAGTTGAACCGGCCACACTGCCGACCTCGAAGGGCCGTTCGGTACCATTGGCCATGATGAGATCGATAATTTCGAATACCTGCTCCACATCGTTATACGAAGCACTGCCGCTGTTCATGTCCTCGACGAAGCTCGGATATTCCGAGTTCACCACTCCACCGAGTGAAAGGGCCATCATCAGCTGCGGGATCCAGGATTCCTGAAACGCCAGCAGGAAGGGCGGGATGTCGGCCGACTGGAGTTTGACCACCACCTGCTTCATCTCAGCAATGGTTCTGGGCGGCTGCAGGTTGTGCTCGGCAAAAATCTCTTTATTGTACAAGTATCCCCAGGCGAGGCTTTCCAAAGGCAGCGCCACCACCTTAGAATCGTAGGTTACGGTTTTGCGCACGCCGTCAAACAGGTCATCGGCGAAGGCCTGGCCGGACAAATCCGACAGGTAACCGGCTTCATAGAAGGTGGGAATATCGGCAATGGCATGCAGGGTAAACAGGTCCGGCGCATCGTTCGAGGCCAGACGGGTCTTCAGGATTTGATCGGCCTGCTCCACATTGGGCATCTCCAGTTTAATAGTCACATCGATATTGTTCTCTTCCAGCTGCTGCTGGCGGAACTGTTCGAAATAGGCCTCGAACTGATCCTGAAACCGGGGAAAACTCATAAAGACCTTCAACTCGACTTCCTGCGGTCCATCCGTCTCCGCACTCTTCTCCTGCCCTCCGGCTGCAAAACCGGGTACCGCACACAGGCTGCACAGCAGCACCAGTCCTATAAAAAAGCGATTTCCTTTTCTCTTCATGGCCTTAGCCTCCTTTAATAGTCTATTCACTTTATAGACCGCATAAGACCGTCTGTCTTTTGTCAAAATTAACATGGTGTATTGCACTTGATTGATATCCTCATTTACGTAGTTGTCCGGGGGCGATTCCGAAAAACTTCTTGAAGACTCGGTAAAAGTAGGCTAAATCGGAGTAGCCAGTAAGCGCCGCCGCCTGTTTAATCTCCGTAGCCTCATTCACTATCAGGTGTCGTGCAGCCTCCATGCGCCTGCGGGTGATGTATTCATTCACCGTTGCCTGTTCGGATTTCCGGAAGGCCCGGCTGAGGTGTTCTTTACTCACCAGAAACATCTGCGCCACCGATTCCAGGGAAATCGGCTCCTGAAAGTAGTGATCGATGTGCTCTTTCACCATCTCTATATCCAGATAATCCTTAAAGCGGCGCGCCTCCTTTATTATTTCGATAGCCTCATCGAAAACTGCGGCCAGGGCATCGAAAATTTCCCCCGGGTCGAGCTGTTCAATGCCCCGATCGCGAAAGAGGGCCGGATCGGGAACTGCGTCACTCCGCAGAACGAACTCTTCCAGCAGCAGTAGATAGTCGTGGACAATC
>CAZAMY010000074.1:0-8909 GCA_964485995.1 uncultured Sediminispirochaeta sp. | reverse complement strand
CTCTGCACTCTTTACACTTCATAACAGCCTCTATGTATATATACGCAGTTTTTCACGGGTGGTTTCACTCCCATCCCATTTTTTTCATCTCTTTGATCATTTTTTCACGGGCCCGCCGCAGATATGTTTTTACGGTATTCTCAGGAATATCCAACACCTCCGCAGTCTCTTTGCCCGAGAGACCTTCGACAGTTCGCAGTACAAATACCTCTCGGTATTTACGGTCTATCCGGTTCAACGCCTCCTGGGCCAGCCGTTCTCCCTCCCGCTGAACTGCGGTTGTGTCCGGCTCCTCATATTTCCCGTCCATTCTTACCGACTCACGGGGGTCATCCTCGTAAGCCAGGTCGGGCTGTGGTCTGCGGGAGGATTTCCGATTGAGGGTACGCAAATGGTTGACTGCGATGGTATAAATCCAGGAGTAAAAGCGCCGGCTTGGATCGAATGCGGAGAGGGAACGGTAGGCTTTGAGAAAGACCTCCTGCACCGCATCTTCGACGGTCTCATGTTCGCCGAGCATTCGATAACAGAGAGAATAGAGAATCGGAGTATAGCGGCGGACTATCCGGTCGAATGCTTCTGTCTGTCCCTGCTGCACGAGTTGTATGTCATATTCATCGTTGTAATCCTGTTCCCGCATGACTCTACTATACTACCTACGCCCCTTTTTAACAAAAAAGCAGACAAGCCCTACACTCGCCTACGTGCATACAATATACGCACACCCGTAGGTTACGTTTTAAATTCTCTCGCCCCAGTCTCTCTATTTCAAACTTGCAGTTCGGAAGCATTCATCCTAAAATACACAGCACAGAAGGAGCCTTATCATCACGGATTTCGAATCGAGTATACAGCAGTTCAATTCAGAGCATTCTCGTCTGTCTATTTCGTATGGTATGGATGAGAGGCCGGTAATCGCCCTTACCCTTTTTCTGAACGGTGATCTGGATACTCAAAATAGTCACGATTTTATCAGGTTCTTCGATTCCGTCGACCAGCTCGAAGAGGCTCCCCGGCGGATCATTCTCGACTGTAAAAATCTGCATTACGTATCCTCTACCGGTGTAGGCAGTTTTACTTCAATTCTGGTCAAATGCCGACAGCGCCGCATCGATTTGTACTTGAGCCGGGTGCCCGCTAAAGTGAGCGATGTTCTTTCACTGCTGGGCTTCTCGCGCTACTTTCCAATTTTAGACGGAGAGACTTCGTGAAGCATCCGGAAATAAGCGTAGCACAGCTCCTCGACTGGATTCCCTCACCGGTGTTTATCGTAAACACCGACAGCGTGATTTCACGCTGCAACCGGAGCGCTGCGACGTTTCTGGGATTCAAATCGAAGGAACAGGCGGCGGGAGAGAAGCTCATCGATTTCTATCGCCATCCCGGGGACTGGCAGCTTTTGGTACAGAGGCTGTATCGTGAACAAGAGGTAACCGAGTTCGAGGTGATGTATACCACCGAATCCGACGCCTATTCGGTGACCGTCGAAAGCAGCCATATCACGGCTGATGAACAAATCGTCATAATCGGCAGAGATATATCCCAGAGAGTCAAGCTTCAGCACGAGCTCATGAGCACCAATATGGAGCTGATGGACACCAACGCTCAGCTGCATGCAATACAGACCCAGTTGGCACAGGAGAAGAGTATGGCCTCGCTGGGAACATTGGCAGCCGGAATGGCCCATGAACTGAACAACCCTCTCAGCTATATACAAAGTAATTTTCGCACCATATTGGATTACTTTCAGGAACTCAGCCGTTTTATTTCCGATTTGGAGCAGCTGGCAGGCAGCTCCGAGAGCTCGGATGCTGAGCTTCGCGAGCTGCGCACACGATTCGACACCGACACGATTTTCGGCGACATAGAAGACATCCGCACGGAAACAGAGCGCGGATTCCGGCGAATGAACGAGATCATCCAGGGACTCAGTATCTTCACCGTGGCAAAAACCGGACAGAGCGAAAAGGTGTCGGTGCAGTCGGCGCTGCGCACAGCACTACTGCTGACCCAGGCCGAACGAAGAGAGTCAGTTCATCTGAACACTGAAATCGGCGCTTTGCCGCCGGTAAAAGGTTCGACGAAGGAGTTGGTGCAAGCCTTTCACAATCTGCTGCTCAATGCCATCGAGGCCGCAGAAAAAACGGATCAGTCCCAGGGGTATATACATATCAAGACGCATGCAGATGAAGACTGGGTATACTGTGATTTTGTAAATAACGGGCCCGAAATCCCGCCGGAACATCAGAGCCGGCTGTTCGATCCCTTCTTTACCACCAAAGAGGTAGGCCAAGGTACCGGCCTGGGCCTGACGGCGGTCTATCAGGTTGTACTGAACATCTTCGGAGGTTCCATCTCACTTCGCTCCGACAGCGCCACAACCTGCTTTACAGTGCGACTGCCGCACAGCCTCTAATTCTCCGCTTCAGGCCCGGATTCCGCTTGACCGGCAGAATACTGCTCGATGGCCTCAAAAATATGGGCACGCAGCTGCTCCTCATCCCAGGGTTTGGCAATGAATCGAAACACCCCCGCTCGGTTGATAGCCTCCAGCAGGCCGTCGGCCTCTACATATCCGGAAAACATCATGCGCACAATATCCGGATACAGGCGGCGGACCTCCTCGAGCAGTTCGATGCCGCTCATTTTCGGCATACGGGCATCGCTTACAATCACATGGATCTGCCTCTCTCGCAGCAGCTGGAGTGCCTCTTCGGCACTGCCGGCGGTATATAGAGTGAAGGGCTCCCGGCGGAAGCGTCGCTTCAGGGCAGTCAGTATCTCGGTTTCATCATCCACAAAGAGCACATGCGCAGCCTCAGTTTCAGCCATAACTTTTTCTCCGCTTCGATTAGTATTCAAATATTGTACTTTTTTATTTTTCTGTACAAGGTGGCCACTCCAATATCCAGTTTTTCAGCGGCCATTCGCCGGTTGCCGCCGGCCTCTGCCAGCGCATTGAGAATAGCCCTGCGCTCCTGACTTTCCATTGTACCCGGTTCGGTTTCGGCGGTTAAAGGTTCATCCGGCAGCGCCAGCAGTTTCTCCGGGAGACTGGCAGGGCTTACTACCGTCCCCTGCGCAAATGTGGCCACATGGCCGGCAACATTCTGCAGTTCACGCACGTTTCCCGGCCATGAATACCGTGTAAGCCGCTCGAAGACCTCCGGTTCAATCGTGGGCAGAGTATCCTCAATTAAATACTGCCACAGAAAAAAGCGAAACAGCAGTACAATGTCCTCCCCCCGGCTGCGCAGGGGCGGCACCGCGAGGGATATCATATTGAGACGATAGAAGAGGTCTTCCCGAAATTCTCCCTGTGCCACCTCCTGTTCGAGATCACGATTGGTGGCCGCAATAATCCGTATATCTACAGAGCGGGTTTTTGAGCTGCCCACCGGGCGAACCTCCCGCTCCTGTACGGAGCGCAGCAGTTTTGCCTGAACGTTGAGCGGAAGCTCCCCTATCTCGTCAAAAAAGAGAGTCCCGGCGTGGGCTGCCTGCAACAGCCCGTCGTGAGCGGCGTGCGCACCTGTAAAGGCCCCCTTCACATGCCCGAATAGTTCACTTTCGAAGGTGGATTCGTTTATGGCTGCGCAGTCTACCGCGACGAAGGGTGCATTTTTCCGTGGGCTCTGATAGTGGATCTCCTGCGCTACCAGCTCCTTTCCGGTACCGGTCTCGCCCGTGATCAGAACCGACGCCTCGGTTTTCCCGACGCGGGCAATTGTCTCCTTCAAGCTCAGCATTACGGTTGAATTCCCGACTAAAGTGCGGGTTTTGTGCTTGTCTGCCAGCTCCCGGTTCAGCCGGGCGTTCTCGCGGTCGAGGAGCCACATCCGATACAGTTGTTCTATCCGCAGCGGCAGGTGCTCGCCAAGATACTGCTTTTCCAAAAAGTCAGCCGCGCCTATGGAGGTAGCTTTGACTGCATCCGGGATAGTCGCGTAGCCTGTCAAAATGAGAATCTTTATCTCAGGTTGTCTCATTTTGATAGTCTCCAGCAGTTTGAGTCCATCAGTATCCGGGAGACGCAGATCCAGTATGGCCAGATGTACCACATGCTCTTGCACGTACTCGAGGGCTTCCTGGCCGGTCTGAACCCCCTGAATTAGGTAATCCGCAGCTCTACAGAGCCGTTTTATCGCACTTATGATCTCCGGTTCATCATCAACCAGCAGTATATGAAATCTTTCTTTCATATGTGAAAAAATAAAGGATTAGTTTTTAATCCGCAAGCAGTAGTGGCACGATAATTGCACTAAAAACATTATGAAAACTCTAATATACAAACAACACAACACGCCTCAACATCCTAAACTGCATTCCGGTCATGCGCGGCGGATTGCCGGCTACGCCCGGTGTACTGCGTTTGCAATCAATGCGGTTCAGTCGGGTCCGCTTGAACCACTCCGGTTCAACAAGCAGAATATGGTAGAACTCACCTATGCTGCCCTGTTCCATGATGCCGTAAGTCTTGTGCCTGAGCAGGAGCGGGCCGATACCCTCCAGTTGCTATTTCAGCTTTCGTGGCCGCCACAGTACCACTCTATTCCGGCCATACTCGCAACGATGCATAAAAAATTGTACAGCCCGAAAGGCGTATATGAACCGGATTCCGATCCGGTTACCATGATGGGCCATATTCTGGCCATCGCCCATATCTTTGACCACATCACCACCAGCGTCGACTACAGGCACACTGCCCCCGATCTCGATACAACCGCTCTGGTGCTGCATCTGGAGGCCGGCAAAAAGGCCCTTGATCAGGATATCGTCGATTTATTCCTAAGGATACATGCATGACGATTACCACTCTGTATCTCCGACCGCAGCAGTCCTGAACTCACCTGCGACGAGCCTTGCACTGCGGGCAGCGTCCTACTGCCGTGGCGGTCCGCACTGAACGCATTGGCTGCTGTCTATAGAAATGAATTTATTATAAATTTGAAGGTACCCTTGAAAAAATAGTACTTTTACAGGAGAGATGAAAAGTCGCGAACAGAGACACTACATACAATCAGAGCATATCAGTCTCCGCTACAACCCGCTGGTCATTATGATCGGGTATGTACTAGTGGGGGCTGTATGGCTGGCGATCACCGATATAGTGGCCCACACACTGTTTGAAAACGGAACAAGTTACTTCCTGGCACAGTTAATCAAGGGAATGATCTATATTATAACCACCGGCCTGCTGGTGTACTGGCTGGGTCGGCGGGCATACCGCAGTATCCAGGCCGAACTGGTAGAGGAAAGGCTCGAACTGACCGAACGCATTTTATCGGCAGTGCTCGGCAGTATCGGAGAGGCTGTTATACTGATCGATCCGAGCGGCAGAAGGATCGTGAACTGCAATGCGGCCGCTGAGAGAATTTTCGGTTATGACCGGCGGGAGCTGATTGGGCAACGTACCGAGATTCTGCATGTTGATCATGAACACTTCGAACGCTTTGGTGAAATCAGTGAACCGGTACTCGAGCGTAGCCAGGTGTTCCGTACCGAGTATCGTATGCGCCGCAAGGACGGATCAACCTTTATTACTGCCAATACCGTCAGTCCAACGCACGAGGAGCTCGGATGGAAGGCCGGGGTGGTGAGTATTGTTCGAGATATTACTGATAGAAAGACCGCGGAGAAACAGGTTCAGGAGAATCTGCAGGAAAAACAGATAATGCTGAAAGAGATTCATCACCGGGTTAAAAACAACCTGAGTGTAATTACCAGCCTGCTCAACCTGCAGGCCGACCGAATCGGAAGCGAGCAACAGGCGATAACAGCCCTGCACCACAGCCGACGACGCATCCGCTCAATGGCTCTCATTCATGAGCAACTCTACAGCTCGCACGATTTTATTCATGTGAACATGCGCCACTTTGTAGAGAAGATGGTACGAAGTTCTTACCTGTACGCCGCCTCACATGAAAGAACTGCAACCGATATGGTGCACACTCCCGAGAGCCGGGTATCGCCGGAAATTCATTACCACTATGAATTCGAAGATGTGTTTCTTGCAGTGAATTATGCCATTCCCTGCAGTCTGATCCTCAATGAACTGCTCACCAATGCAGGCTTACATGCCTTTCCCAACCGCCAGCAAGGGGATGTGCATATCAGCCTTGAGGAAATCGAAGAGTTCCGGTTTGTACTTTCAGTTAGGGACAACGGTCGCGGGCTCCCGGGCCTTCAGGATGAGAAACCTTCACAGTACTCCGCTGATTTGATAGAAAGGTTGAGCAGGATCAATCCGGATGGGCTGGGTTTCCAAATCGTAGCGGCGCTCATCCGACAAATTGATGCCGAGCTCGAAGTCGAAACTGATTCACTTCGAGG
Source organism: uncultured Sediminispirochaeta sp. (assembly GCA_964485995.1). Classification (GTDB taxonomy): domain Bacteria; phylum Spirochaetota; class Spirochaetia; order DSM-16054; family Sediminispirochaetaceae; genus DSBN01. The sequence continues at coordinate 2,576 of CAZAMY010000074.1, read as the reverse complement.
AACCACATTTCGCCTGTACTTCCGCCAAGAGTACTCTAATGGTGAGATGTAATATACTGAAACGGGAATCACAATGCAGAATGAGATTATTTTATTTGTAGATGACGAACCCGAGATTCTGAAGGCCCTGGAAAGGGAGCTGTTTGCCTGGTCCAAAACCCGCAAGGTCAAGCTGGCGCTCCGCGCTACCCCTGAGTCTGCGGTGCAATACGCTGAAGAGACCGACGATGAGATTGCGGTAATAGTCTCCGATTTGAAGATGCCGGGGATGGACGGCATAGAGCTGCTGCAGAAGATGAATGCACTGCGCCCGGAGGCCTACACTCTGATTCTGAGCGGGTATTCCGACATAGATCAGATGATACAGTCGATCGAGCGGGGAGTGTCTGCGTTTATTCTAAAGCCCTGGGAGAGTAGTAAACTCAAGAAGGAGATAGAAAAGGCGCTTTCCGGCTACCGCATGCAAAAAGATTATTCGGCCTACGTGCATTTGCTGAACGATGAGCTGAAATGGGCCGGCGAGCTGCAGAAACAGCTGCTCCAATCGGAAATTCCCGCCTCACCGAAGTTGGATTTCAGTGTTACCTATAATCCCCTCCCCAACCTGCACTGCGGAGGTGACTACTACGACATTATTCCGTTTGGAGAAGACCGCTTTATCATATTGATTGGTGATGTAGCCGGGCACGGGGTAAAGGCGGCCTTCATCACCACTATTCTAAAAACGATGATATACCGCGGTTATATACGGGAGAGGGTCGGAGGAGAGTTTTCGCCAGCGGATTTCCTCGGCTGGCTGAACTCCCGCATCTGTAAACAGCTGCAGGACTTTCCCGATATGCTGGTGACCTTTTTCGCCGCTCTGGTAGACCTCCCGCAGCGGCGCATACACTACTCCAATGCCGGACATTTTCCGTTCTTCCTGATACATGCGGACGGCAGCTGGGACAAATGTGGGGTCAAGGGCACTGGTATGGGTTTTCGTCCGGAGCTTTCGTATGAGGAAGAACAGAGGACAATCGAGTCCGAAGACACCGCGGTCTTTTTTACCGACGGCCTGCTGGAGCATCCTCTCAGCGATTACCCCCTCACCCTCGACCAGTTGGGAGATGTGATGGCCGAACATATACAGCTCCCGGATACACACCAAAAGATCATAGATACAGTAAAACGCCGTATGAACACTTCGGAACTATACGATGATGTGACGCTTCTCTCCTTCCGGGTAAAGGCGGTTGCGCCTGCCTAGTTCGACTGTTGCGTAACCTCAGTCGGCGATTCAATGAAGGTGAAGTATTTGGAAAATCCCAGCAGAGAAAACAGGTTCTGGGTTTTATCCGCCAGTGCACACAGGTACAGTATTATATCGCTGCGGTTGCACTGCATGAGCGTACGCACAAAGCTGCCGATGCCGGTGGACGACACGTAACTGAGGCTGCTGCACTCGAGAATGAAAGTCGGCGGAATGTACTCTTTGGAAAACAGCGTGTCCACGAACTTTTCAAAAGGGGGGCTGGTCTCATTATCGAGTTCTCCATATAAATGCAGACAGAGCACGGCTTCCTGAGTGTCACAATACTCGACTTCTATGTGCAGTTTGTCTTCCTGAGAATTGAACTTTTCAATCTCCCGAGTCAGGGCTTCCATTAACTAATCCTCTTTTGGACGGTGACGCGTTTGCTGTTGTTCAGTGTGAACAATCGGTCGAATGAAACACTCTGCAGTCGCTGGTAAATTTCCGGTGATATTTTTGTGTCAGCAGTTAGATACAGAACCCCATTATCCAGATAGACATCCTCCGCGAGAACCATGCCCTCCCGCAGTTCATCCACCGAAATCTGCAGTACCGGAGCACTGCGGTCGGTCTGAAAATTTTCATACAGGGCCTGGGCCATTTGCGGATCATACAGCCTGTCTTTGTGCTGAAAAATGAAATCTGCGGCTGTTTTTTGGGAACACCTCCTGCGCACCTGGATGTCCTCATAGTCGTAGGCAATTCTAAACAGGCGCGAAGCCAGAGGGATTGCATCGCCGGCCCGCCCCTCCGGTCCGCCGCTGCCGTCGTAGTTCTCCGTACTGTAGAGGATTGCGTCACCGAGTTCCGGGTAATTCAACACCGAGGTAATCAGGTCGGCGCTCTTCTTCAACAGGTTTTCATTCTGCAAATTCAGTTCCGCGGAGCTGTGATCCGCCGCTTCGTTGCCCTCCGCGGGGGGCTGCTTTTTCTCGGCAAGCGAACCGATCCGATAGAAATAGGCACACAACTCAGCCGCCTTCTGCTCCTCCGCCGGCAGTTCTAACTGCCCGCCTATCAGTCCTATCATCCGTCTAATTCTGAGGGCGAGATGTGAACTGCGGCTCTGCTTGTCGATGAGTGTGCGCACACTGTCCAGAAAGTGGGCGGTACCCATCAGCTGTTTCCTGGTTGAGTCCCGCTGAGCACTTATGATCTTGAGGGCTTTTTCGAGGTCGCGGGTGCGCTGCTGAACCTTTTCTTCCAGCTGCTCATTCATCGCCTCGAGTTCGCGGGCATATTCCTGTTTTTTTCGCTCCGCTTCGGCCAGCTGCAAGGCGTT
>CAZAMY010000073.1:0-8934 GCA_964485995.1 uncultured Sediminispirochaeta sp. | reverse complement strand
TGGTCGAATCCATGTCGCCGACTACATAATCAAAATCGAACCCGTTTTCCCATAGAAAGTCGAACCCGGAATCAACCGCAACTACTAAATCGGCATTAATCACACACTCTTCTATAACATCCGCGGAGGGTTTTTCTCCGCCCAAAACCAGCACTCCTTTCAAGATTCTCCCTCCCTATTTCGATTGCATTTTGTTGCAGGTTGTATACGTTTTTATTTTAGTGTATAAAGGTTCTATAATCAAACTACTATTTTTCTGTTTTTTAGTAAATCGAAAGGAGTAAGCGTATGAATTCTCTGAAAGATAAGTTTTCCAAGGTAGGAATGATCATTCCCAACATTTTGATGCCGCGTAAGAATGTTGATCTCCAGAAATGGGCAGTGGTTGCCTGTGATCAATATACCTCGGAACCGGAGTACTGGAGTTCAGTTGCCGAGGAAGCCGGTGCGGCTCCTTCAACCCTCAATCTCATTTTCCCGGAAGTTTACCTTGAAGATGACGATAAGGATCAGCGAATAGAGCGCATCAATGCCGCAATGGAAGATTATCTGAAACAGGGAATTCTCGAGGATCAGGGCCAGGCCTTTTTTCTGGTTCAACGAAAAACCCCTGACTCTCCCGCCCGATGGGGGCTTATGGCTGCGCTGGATCTCGAACAATACGACTTCTCAAAGGACTCCACCAGCCTTATCCGGGCGACCGAAGGAACTATTCTCGATCGCATCCCTCCGCGCAAGCAGATTCGTAAGAACGCTTCTATCGAACTTCCCCACATTATGGTTCTCATTGACGATCCTGAGGCAACAGTTATCGAACCACTGGCCAAAAACGCAGATTCACTGGAGAAAATCTACGACTTCGATCTTATGAAAAACGGCGGCCACATCACTGGATACCGTGTAGATAGTGCCGCCGCACTCGATCAGATTGCCGCTGCCCTGCAGAAACTGGCAGACCCCTCTTTATTTTCAAAAAAATATGACGCCGATAACGTACTGCTGTTTGCGATGGGTGACGGAAACCACTCTCTGGCTACCGCTAAATCGGTATGGGAGGATATAAAATCCGCCGGAGCGGACGACCCGCAGATTATGCAGCATCCGGCCCGCTGGGCGCTGGTCGAAATCGAAAATATCTACGATGAGGGGCTTATTTTCGAGCCCATCCACCGGGTCTTGTTCAACTCAGATTTCGCCAGCTTTTCCGGGGAACTCGAGAAACTGGGATCGGTCGAGTTCACTTCCCTCTCCACTACCGACGAAGTAATGAAGCGGGTTGCCTCCGCCGATGACCAACACATTATCGGCTACGTCGATGCCGAACGCACCGGTGTTTTTACTGTAAAGGACCCTGATGCAACAATTGCCGCCGGCACAACGCAGACGGCAATCGATAATCTGGTACAGCAGGAACAGACCAGTGTAGACTACATCCACGGCCAGCAGTCCACTGAAAACCTGGGGCGCAAAGCCGGTAATATCGGCATATTCCTCCCGGCCCTCGATAAGTCTGATTTTTTCCGTACCGTTATTCATGACGGCGCCCTTCCACGAAAAACCTTTTCGATGGGTGAAGCCCATGAAAAGCGCTACTACATCGAGGCCCGCAAGATAAAAGCGGAATAGACTCACTATATGATTCGAACTGATTTAAAGCCGCTGTGTGATTGCACCAGCGGCTTTTTTATTGGAGTTGTTTTCGAAATCTGAGTACGATGTAGCCGATTCCGCCTGCCAGAAAAGCGATAATCCGGAATACAGTTCTGTCGATTCTCGATCTGGAATATGGTTTTACTAATTCGCCGACCACATAGTACTCTTTCTGTAATTTCATTCCTTCTACCCGCAAGTGCTGCTCATCCGAATCGAAGTACCCCAGTTTCCGTGCGTACAGGGCTACCTTCTCGGCACTGTACTGAAGACTCTCCGCTTCACGACGCAGTTCAGCCCCAGTTTTCTTGAGTTCTTCGATATTCTCTTCTAGTCTCTGCTTATACATTGCGAGGTCGTTGTACGCCAGGATTCCGTGATCTCCCCATACATACAGCTCCACTCCGTAGGTCATAAAGGCTATGTATACTGCTGCTAATAATGCGAATCCCCGTTTCATAATTTCGTTAACGGCGTATGTTCGTTTGTACTTTAATTAAGCTTGTTATTTCAGTATCTTTTTGGTACTCTTATTGTAAGAAGAGGTTAAATCAACAAGGTTCTTTTCCGACAATTAAGTATCGTGATGTTGAGTGTAGGAGATCAATATGGCCTTTGACGACGTATATCAGGACGAAAATGACAACACCGGAACCGACGACCAAGAACTCGAACAATACGGAGTATGGGTGAAGGTAGGTCCTGAAGAAATCTCATCCGAGGATGAATCAGCAATAGAAGATGAATATGAACTTCACGATCTGGAGTCGCAGGAAAAGGCCGAGTTGACAGATGAGGAAGAGGCATTGCTGGGAGAACTCGAACAAGAGCCGGCTGATGAATCCGGTGAAGAAGCACCCGACTTTGAAACAGAACTCGAAGACATTGATTTAGATATAGATTCCGATCTCGAAGAGCTCAGTCTCGACCTCCCCGAGGAAGAAGATGAAGCAGCAGAGGGCACGGAAGAGTCCACTCCTACCGAGAGCGAAGCTTCTGAGGAGTTAGAGGCCGCAGAACTGGAGGAAGAAGAAGCCGACGAGCTGTCTTCGGAGATGGATTTCGGTACCGAGGACTTCGACGATATCGAAGATCTTGATATTGAAAGCCTCGACGAGCTTCCTGATCTTCCCCAGGAAGAGACGGAAGAGAAAGAAGAGGTGCAGGAACTCGAGGATAGTTCAACATCCGACGAAGAGAGCATTCCCAGCGTAGATGATGACGAACTCGATATAGACGAAGATCTCTTACTGGACACCGGAGATCTCGATGAAATTGAAGACCTCGATGTAGATAGTCTGATTGAAGAAGATCTGTCCGAACTTGAAAGCTCAGACGAGAGCAATGAAGCGATAGAAGAGTTAGAACCGGAGGAGATCGACGAGGAAGAGTTAGAACCCGCTGAGGCATCCGCCGATGAGTCTACTCAAGAATCTGCTGAAGAAGAGCCGGCTGATTCTCTGATCGAACAGGAGATCGAGGATATCGATCTGCATGAGCTCGAACAGTCTGACTATGGCGAGAGCCTGCAAGAGCTGGACCAGATTCAGGAGCCATCAGGCGAGGATACCGATTTTGAGTTCGAAGATTTTGACGATCTCAAGGCACTGGAAGAGGACCTTGGCAGCGAAACGGAGGCAGAGCCTGCCGGAGCCGAAGAGCGGCCGGAAGAACGGCCGCCGGCTGAACCTGGTGTAAGCGCCGGAGCAGAAACAGCCCAGACTGACTCAACTAAGGTTCTTTCCAAGATCGAACAAGAGCTGCTGTCGATTAAAGAGGAGCTTTCCTCATTAAAGAGCGAACTCTCCTCGCTGCGAACACAAGAGCATGCACCGGCCATCAGCACTGAGCAGGCTGAAGAACCTCCACAGGCAGATCTCGGCCTTCAGGATGCCGCCGGTTTCTTCGAAGAAGATGAGGATGAAACAATAGCTCTGACCGGTGATGAACTCGACAACATTCTAAATACTGCCGATATAACTGAAGAAAACGGCACTACAGAAAATCTTCCCGATGATTATTCGGAAGAAGAAACCGATGCTTCCGGCTCGGAGGCAGAAGAGCTTGAAATAGAACCGGAAGCAGAAGAAACCGAACCTGCAGCTGTAGAGGACTTTGAGGAACTCGAAGATCTCTCCGACCTCGAAGCGGAAGGCTTTGAACAAGAGGAAGAGGAAGCAGAAGAGCCGGAGGAACTCGATTTCGAGGAGCTGCCGGATATTTCCGATATCGAAGAGCTGAGCGAAGAGGGTGAAATGCCCGAACCGCTGACTGACGACGACGAGAAGCTTCTACTCGATAAAGAGGATATTCTTTCTGAGGAAGAAACAGCCCCTTCTGAAGAGAGTGAAGAGCCTGAGAAGGAACTTGGTGAGTCCACTGAGGCACTCGGCGAAATCGAACCTGAAGGCTTCGAAGAAGAGGAAGAAGAGGAAGAAGAGGAGGAAGAGGAGATCCTGCTTCCCGATACCGGGGAGAGTGAATCAGCTCCAGAACCCGCCGAGGAATCGACTGAGCAAGACATTGATGAAGAAGATATAATCGATATTGATTTTGATGAACTGGATGAGCTCGAAGCATCGCCTGAGTCTGAAACCGCAGCCTCAGAGGCAGAGGAAGACGAGTCCGGTTTTGATGAAGACATTCTTGATGAAATTGAAATAGACATTCCCGAAGAAGAGGAATCTGAATCAGAATTTGAAGCCGCCGAACCGGCTCTATCCGAACCGGCTCTACCTGAAGAAGAAGATGCTCCGGAGGCTGAGACAGCTGAAGAGTCTGAAAGCGAAGAACTTGAAGCGGTTACAGCCGAACCTGCCGACGAAGAAGCCGAAGAGGCTGAACCAAATCTGGAAAATCTTACCGAAAGCGAGTTAGAGGAGTTCTTCGGTGAAGAGCCGGAACCTGATGAGCCGGAAACTCAGGGGACCATTCCCGAAGAGGAAATTCTGTTCGATGATGATGAAATCGAAGAGGAAGAGGAACCTGCATCTGCCGAGGCCGCCCTGGAAGAAGCGGCAGCACCTGCAGCAGAGTATGAATCCCCTGAAGAAGAGGCAGATGAGCCGAATGACAGCGGCAGTGTTGAAGCAATTCCCGAGGGAATTCGTACCGAAATCAAATCTGTGCTCTCTTATATGGATCAACTGCTCGAATCGCTGCCTGAAGAAAAAATACAGGAGTTTGCCAACTCCGACCATTTCGACGTATATAAACGTTTGTTCGATGAATTGGGCTTAAGTTCCTAATTCTGAACTGGAGAAGGACATGAGCACAAACTTACAGTCAAGAGGCGGATTGCTCCACTCAGCACTCGACATAAAGCACACCGCGTCTAAAAAAAAAAATTATTAGATAACATTCCCGGCGGAGTCGAGGAGTACTCACCGACTCCGCTGAATTCTCTGCGTTTACTACACCATCTTTTATCACTCGACGATATACCGCGCGGTGCAATCCTCATGCTCGACCTCGATACCGAATGGTTTGTCCCTCGTCTTACCAAGAACCTGGATGTGTCCAGTGCCCGCAGACTCCGCATACCCTATCAGAACCTTCTGAATCGCGGGTTAGACTCCCCTTCTCTGCATGGAAAAGCCTCCGCATTCCAATTCTTGGAACAGTATCTTTCCCGCCGATCGTTTCACTCCAGTAATACATTCGGAATGTACTTCTTTCAGTCGAGTCGTATGCTTTCAGGAGCTTTAATAGAGCTGCGAACGGAAGAGGAAGGCCGCTCACCTTTTGAGCTCAGCGGCACCGAGTCGCATCAGCTAGGTTCGTTTCTGTTCGAGGCTCGACAAAACCTGAGCCGTCATAAGCTGAAGGAGCACTACGACTTCGAGGACATCATGTCAGAACTCGATGAGCTTATACTTGAGGCGCAGCGGGATGACAGTAAAATCTATATCTTTTTTCTGGATCTCAATCCCATTGTTGAAGCTATAGGGGCGCACTACCCCTATATCGAAAAGTTCTATCTGCTTAAGGATATTCAGGGCACCTTGTCGCTGCTCAGCGGTGAGGGAGGTTTCTGCAGTACACTCGGCAGCAAAACCACCGTTCTGGCCTTGAAGTCGCGCGGGCTAAAACGAAGCACCGTTCTTATTCATCAAATGAGGCAGCTTGTAAGAGAACGCTTTTCCGCTGAAGGAATCGAGCTTCCCGAACTCTCCGTTACGGCGCGCACGTGGCCGGAAGACGGCGCTGATAGTCAAAGTCTGTTGAAAGATCGCTTATCTGAGGAATGAGTATTTCGCTGCATCAAGCCGCACTACATTCAAAGTACGACCCGTGGAGAGAGGCGGAGAAATTCCTCCGGCACTCCCCTGTGTCCGCCGATAGCAGTATCTATCTCCTGCTAGAACCGGGCCGAGGATATCTGACTCAATTACTGCACGAACTCAATCCGACTGCGAAGTTTATTGAAGTCCACTGCAGCTCTGCGGTTAAGCCGCTGCAAAGCAGGGAACTTTCAAACACAGAAAGATGGAACCCGCAGTCTGAAAAGAGTCTCTCCGCTTTTCTGGCCGAACATATCGACGATTTAGATATCGGCAGAGTGAGTATTCTCGAATGGCCGCCGGCGGAGAGAGTTTTTGGCAGTGCATTTCACGAAATCAAAACCGCAGTACGCGGCTTTCTGCAGGAACGGCGCGGCACGATTCACACCACTGGAAAATTCGGGCGGTTGTGGCTGCATAATGCCCTTAAACGAACTGCACATATGCCGCCACTGCTAAAAAACATTCGTGTACAGAGCCCTATCGTAGTTGCAGCTTCAGGACCGAGTCTGAACAGAGCGATTCCTCTGCTGCAGCAACATCATCAAAAGCTGTTTATTCTGGCACTGCCGTCTTCTATCTCCGCCCTGCAGCATGCCGGGATAGTTCCCGATATGATCGTCCATTCCGATCCGGGTTTCTATGCCGGATATCATCTCCATTCAGCCGGCTCTGCACACTCCATTGCAGCTGCACCACTCTTTTCAGCCGGGTATCGACATTCGGTTGTACGGTTAGCGCTGCTCTCGACTGCTACCCCGATCGAGGAGTTTTTTGTGCACGAGCTGGCACTCAATCCTATCCGCATCGATTCACATGGGACAGTCGCCGGAATTGCATTCCAACTGGCCCTTCAACTCGGCAGACCGGAGAATACCGTCGATCCGCTGGAAGGTCCGCCGATAATTTTTACAGGGCTCGATTTCTGCTACGATGACATATTAGGTCATTCGCGACCACACAGCTTCGACAAACTCCTGCTTGCCGGGCTTTCTCGACTTCAACCTATCCAGCACATCTATTACGCCCGCTCGCCCAGATCGCAGGGCGAGAATCAAGGCCAGACCTTTGCTCTCGAAAGATATGCCGGCTGGTTTCAACAGCTCGGGCGCGAGTATCGCCGGAAGGTGTACCGGCTGTTTCCCAGTGCGGTAGAGATACCCGGATTTACCGACATTGACGCAGAAAAGTTTATGCAGATTATCAAACAAAATTGCTACACACCAGAGGGTGGGCCCGCTGCCGTCGAAAAATACAGCGCACAGATGCAGCCGTTTTCAAAATCTGATAGTCGAGCGGCCCTTATTCATTATTCACAGGCACTTCAAACACAGTTTGATACCTTAACCGTGAATGCTGTTTCAGAAGGTTCGTTCTCTGGGGAAGCGTTGAAAATACTCAAAGGCTATCCGCTGCTGCTGGAATTCGTTCAATATACCGACTATCCGCTGCTGTTCCGGCTCAGGCGGAATGCAGCCGATTTCGACGAGCTTCGCAGCAGTTTCCTGCAGAATATGCACGCACTCGACCTCTTCATTCAGGCGGTACAACCCTTATGAACGAAACATCGCTACTCAATGTAAATATGCTGGCGATCTCATCGAGTCAGCCCGAACTGTCTGTAAAAATGGGAAAAGAGTCCCCTTCAGAGGGTGTTCGCATCAAGCAGAGCCGTACCGGCCTGCCGGTTCCGGTGTTGCGGCATGGAGCGCGGGAGTACAGTCTTCACTCAACCATTGATCCCCGCCGCGAAGGGGAGCGCTTTTATCAAACCGCCCCGCGCGGAGGCTATCTGGTTTTCCTGGGATTCGGAGCAGGGTATCATATTAGCCCTTTTCTCAAAAGAAATGATGTTTCCAGAATAGTAATTATCGACTTCGATGCATCTCTTTTCAAATCGCTTCTCAGTTCGCTGGATATGCGGGAGTTCTTTCTTGATCGGCGAGTCCGTTTTCTTATAGATCCGACCCCGGAGGAGATCAATCGCGAAATGCTCGGCAACTATCTGCCGGCAGTCTCGGGGAATCTGCAGGTTCTGCAGCTGCGCTCGCGGGTACATATTGAGCGTGAGCGTTTTACGGTAACCCAAAAACACATTCAGGGAATTATCAAATCGATTTCGGAAGATTATTCCGTTCAGTCATACTTCGGTAAGAGGTGGTTCGTAAACAGTATCCGAAATCTGCAGGTTGCTGAAACCTCCACAACTACCCTTCCGCCGGTCAGAAAGGCGCTCATTACTGCGGCCGGCCCCTCACTGGAAGATCAGCTTCCCGAACTGAAACAACAGCTGAACAAGGGGAGTTTGATCGCAACCGATACCTCCCTCCCGTTTCTCCTTAAACACGACATAGTACCCGATTTGGTCATCTCTATTGACTGTCAGCATATCACTTACCACCACTTCATGGCCGGCTACCCGGAGCAGGTTCCACTGGTGCTTGACCTGGCTTCACCAAATCATCTTACCTCGAAAACCGATCGCCTGGTCTTTTTTACAAGCGGTCACCCCTTCTCCAAATATGTAAACAGTGTCTGGCGCCGTTTTCCCTATATCGACACCTCTGGCGGCAACGTCAGTCATGCCGCGGTCAGTCTCGCAGAAGCGCTTGGAGCTCAACAGATACTCTTGTATGGAGCCGACTTTTCATTTCCCGAAGGCAAGAGCTATACTCGCGGCACCTATCTGTATCCATTTTTTCAGACCGGCTCATTGCGCACGGCACCGCTGGAGCACCATTTTTTTTCATTTTTACTGCGGAACGACAACATTATCAAAGTAAAGGAACCAGAGTACATCCGCTACACCACCAGCCCAATGATCAGCTATAAAGAACGGCTCGAACAGGCCAGTGCCCAGCTTACAGCCGAACTGACGGCCGTGCCCGGCAAAGGCGAGCGGCTCAACACCGCACATGAGAGCGTCAAACGAAACAGTACCGGCGTAGTCGCGACTCTATTTTCTGCCGGCGTCGCCTCGCTTTCCTGGCAGCAATTTATA